>NZ_JCACKG010000220.1:0-65736 GCF_059505265.1 Myxacorys chilensis
CTCAGCCTTCTAAACCTTCCCGCAAATTATGAAGAAACGTATGCGTTCGCCCTAGAAAAGAGAGGGGATGAGGAAAGACTTAACTTCTAATTTTTGCTGTTCATTTATCAACCGGCTCTAATTCTACTGGTCTGGCAAGCTATCTCATGTACATGGGTTGTGTCACAAAAATGAGAAGGTGGAAAGGATGATGCCCTTTGACATCATCCTTTCCACCTTCTCCATCCTCCTTTAAATAGTTCAGCGTGCCTGGATTTCTGTTGCATTTGGATGGTTAGGTGGACTGATCGCAGTTAATCATCCACGGGGTACCAAATTGATCAACTAGCATTCCAAAACGGTAAGCCCAAAAGGTCTGCTGAAGCGACATTTGCACCTTTCCATTTTCTGCCAATGTGCGAAAGATGCGCTCTGCTTCTGCCGAATCGTTTAGGTTAATCGATACCGAAAATCCTTTTGCTTCTTCGTAGTATTCGGGTGGGCTATCAGAACCCATCAATTCTTGGTCACCAACCGTCAGGCTAGTATGCATAACTTTGCTGCGCCATTCTGGTGGTGTCTGTTCGACCACTGCTGGCTCCGGTGCTTCTCCGTAAGTCATCATCGCTGTGATTTTTCCACCCAAGCATTGCTCATAGAACTTAAACGCTGTCTCACATTGACCGTTAAACATCAAGTAGGGGTTCAATTTCATGGTGTACTCCTTGAATGAAGGACTAAGGAACGTGATCAGTACAGATTGTTACTCCCTGGACAAAACTGCCCAAGAAGCTAGGAACCGCGTGACGTAATGAGGCTATTCAGAACCTTGAGGCTCAAAACCTTGAGTCAGTACAATAGTACTATATTTTATCTGTTAACTAGAAAAATCTATCTTGAGAAAGACCACAAAGCGCGTTGAAATTGCTGTGAGTCATCCCTAGACGGCTCGATATTCCAGTTAAAGCTTGTTCGGCCGCGCGCAGGCGACCATCACTCTCGCAAAGTCTGAGCAGTTCTATGAATGATGTATTAGAGGATGCATGAGTGCGGCTTTGCTAATTAGCGAAAAAGACACACAACAGGATTTGAAGTTTGGAGATGGCGAATCTCGGTCAGTGAAGATTGCCAAGCATCATGACGGTCATCAACATCAGTGATCGGTGCGTTCACAAGTTGATCGATTGCTTTAGCTCATTAATGTCAATCTTTTTCATCTGAAGCATTGCTTCCGTGGCTTGCTGAGATTTTTCAGAATTGGAATCGTTGAGCATTTCTGGCAAGATGGTGGGAACAACTTGCCATGAAACACCGTATTTGTCCTTCAGCCAGCCACACTGCTGTGCCTTTTCGTCCCCACCTTCAGTTAGCTTTTCCCAGTAATAGTCCACTTCTTCCTGGGTCTCGCACATAATTTGCAACGAGATGGCTTCGTTGAATTTGAAGGTCGGACCACCGTTGAGCGCAGTAAATGCTTGCCCATTCAGTTCAAATGCCACTGTCATGACTGTCCCCGCTGGTTTTCCGTGGACTTCGTATCCAGCTTCTCCGTACCGAGAAATGTTCACAACTTTTGAGTCCTTGAAGATAGTGGTATAGAACTCAACGGCTTCCTCGGCTTGATCATCAAACCACAAACATGGAGTGATTTTTTGAACGACTTGCATGGTATTTCTCCTTACTAGTTTTAAGCGATCGCATGGCAAACTGAACTGGATGATGCTCCAATTTATCCAACCTGAATTCATCCTGAACTCTTTGTTTCTAGCGCCTTCTACAGCGTTGCTAAGTATTCGTCCAAGCAATCGAAACTGGAGTTCCATCCAGCAACAACACCCATTTCTTCGTGCTTGCGCCGATCATCAGCAGACTCATGCACAATTTGGAGCGTCAGTTTCGTCTTGCCGTCTAACTCTTCAAACAGTGCTGTTACCACCATGCCCTGCGGCAGATCTGCGTCCATCACTTTATCGAAGCCTTCACCAAATTCATCAGTGGTAACGATGCGTTCAGGAGGAACAATCTCACGAAAAACGCCTTTACCCGGATACTCTGTGCCGTCAGGGCCGACCATGACATAACGAGATCGCCCACCCGGACGCAGATCTAGTTCAAGCACACGAGTTGTAAACCCTTTGGGTCCCCACCACTGCTCAATGTGTTTTGGGTCTGTCCATACTTTAAACACTAGCTCTCGCGGTGCGTTGAAGATACGAGTGATAGTAATTGTGCGATCGCTTTCTGTACCCGTAGAGCCAGTTTGTTTCACCATTGTGTTTCTCCTTGAAGTAGAGCGGTGGCGTTATTCTGTGCGATCGCGCGCATCGTAATCTATGTCTTATGCTTGCGACCTTTTTTCTTTTCCTCTGCTTGTAATTCCTGAAGATAGTCGTCCAGGCGATCAAGACTCTGTTCCCAGAATTGGCGGTATTGGGTAAGCCAATGATCCACATCTTTAAGTGGTTCTGCCGCCAAACGGCAGGGTCGCCATTGCGCCTCTCGACTCCGGGTAACTAATCCTGCACGCTCTAGCACCTTGAGATGCTTAGAAATCGCAGGTAGACTCATGGCAAAGGGTTGAGCCAGCTCAGTTACGGAGGCTTCACCTTGAGCCAGATGAGCCAAGATAGCACGTCGGGTCGGATCAGCCAGGGCAGCAAAGGTAACGCTTAATTGATCAGTGGACATTTAGGGTGGGAAAGAGTATCTAACTGCGCAGTTAATTAACTATTAGGTTAAACGTACTATTCAAGGATGTCAAGGGGTAATTGGGAGGCTCTTTGTCATTGCTGTATTTGCAAATGACCAATGACAAAGGACAACTGACAATTTTGCTGGATTGAATTATTTACTGATCGCCAGCGTAAACAATGCGGCGGCTGCCAGTGCTGCGATCGTCCGCACATGGTTCCAGAACGTCCAGTTCGCCAGGTATTTGGCCCAGAGGTTTGCGCCTTCTGTGCTGTTAGGTTTAGCAATTGCTAATGCATCGTTGAGTGGGACGTTAAAGGCGATCGTGACCCCAAAAGTACCAATCAGATAGAGTAAACTGCCGACGAGCAAATAAGCAGCACTAGGGTAGTGCCACTTAATCAGCGAAAAGACAATTAGAATCATGCAGGTTATGCTCGTGCCCAGAAACGCAGTCATAAACCAAGGGTTAATCACCGTGATATTGATGGATTGCATGGCAGCAATGCCTTGTGCTGGTGGCTGTTGAGCTAAAGCTTTCATAACAAAGGTCGAGAAGGCGAAAAAAACTCCAGCAATCAGCCCACAACCAAGTGCTGCAATCAGTTTCAGTGAGAAAGATAAGTAGTCAACCGTTGCCATACAACCTCCTGCGAATTACTGCTCAATTTATGTAGCAATTAGCTCAGTGATTTTGGTACGAGCATTTGTAATCGAATCTGCTAACTTTTGTCCGCCATACTCATCATTCTCTACATGAACAAAGGTAATATCCGTAATACCCATAAATCCGAAGACGGTTAAGAGATAGGGATCGTGGTGGTTCATCTTTTCGTAACGTCCACCAGGTTGAAACCCAGAATCTCCCCGTGCTTCGATAATAAACATTTTCTTGCCTAGCACTAGCGGCTTATAAGCATTGACAACATTGTTGGGTTCAAAGTCAACTGTTCGTCCGATCCGCACAATCTGATCGATATACGCTTTGAATCCACTAGGGACGCTGAAGTTGTACATTGGAACACCAATGATATAGATATCAGCGGCTAAGAATTCGTCTACAAGTTGATCGCTGAGACGAATGGCTTCTTGAAGTTGTGGAGTATGCTGATCGGGTGGTGAAAAAGCAGCCGCAATCCAAGATTCATCGACATGAGGAATTGGATTGCGTCCAACATCTCGGTAAGCGATCGTATCGTTGGGATGCTGCTGTTTCCACTGTTCGACAAACTCACGAGTCATGCGGCGAGAATGGGAGCGCTCCCCACGTGGACTTGCATCAATGTGCAGTAGATGTGCCATTGTTCCTCCTGGCTGACAAATTGATTTCTAAAGACATTGTTAGCTTAGAAAAATGCTTTATCCTCCAGCTATCTGATTCTTGTGGCACTATCAAATTCTTGGGATGAGTTTTTGCAATGCGAGTTAATATTTTGTAGAAATGCATACAATCAGAACAAGACGAGTTGGGATGGCATTGTGGAGATTCCAGTAAACCATCAGGCTGAAACAAATTATCTGCCCATTTTGTCGAGTCAAAACCAGGGCTGGGAAAATATTCTAGTTAACCAATTTCGCCATCCACCTGGTGAGGCAACGTGCCATTTTAGCGATGAACACGCAATTTGTCTATCACTGGCAGCTCGTCCCGTTCGTTCTCTGCATATCAGAGGAGGCAAGACGCATATGGGACTGTATGGGAAAGGCGATATGTCCATCACACCGGCTCAAGTGCCACTTTTTGCCCGCTGGGAGGATGAGGATCACTTTTTAGAGATTCGGATTGCCGCTCACTTTGTCGAAAGTGTCGCTAGAGAAACTCTGGACAAAAATCCCGACCAACTTGAACTACTTTCTGAGTTTCGGATGCGCGATCCACAGCTTGAAGCGATCGCTATGATGTTACTGGCTGAACTCCAACAAGAAAACCTAGGCAGCAGGCTCTATATTGAATCGCTCTCAAATGTCCTGGCAGTGCATTTGCTCCGACAATATGCGACTGCAAAACCTCATGTGCCTATTTATGAAGGTGGCTTGTCTCAGCGTCAACTGGTGCAAGTGTTGGACTACATCAACGACCATTTAGATCAGGAAATTAAACTAGCAGATCTAGCTGCATTGCTGGATATAAGCCAATTTCATTTTTGTCATTTGTTTAAGCAAGCGATCGCTACAACTCCCTATCAATATCTGCTTCAGCAACGCATCGAACGAGCAAAACAATTGTTAAAGCAAACCGATCAATCAATTATGGAGATTGCTTTCCAGTGTGGCTTTAACAGTCACAGTCATTTGAGTAAGCAGTTTCGCCAACTTACGGGCATGACCCCAACAGCTTACAGAGCAAATTAAACAACCTTGCCTTTGTAGCTTACGTGGGTTAGCGGCAAAGTTGTGTGGCGGCAGATAACTTTACAACTCTAGAAGCAGCTTTCTAATCCCTGCTGCTATGCAGTGTTAGGCAACTCTAAACTAAAGGGTTGAAGTAATTAAAAATACTAGTTTTTTTGTACTAAAATAATAGTAAACGAACATCAGTCTTGTAAATTCTCCTATTTTATAGGTTCTGCTTCCTGTGCAAAAGAAGACTCATACAGAGATCTCATCTAGCTTTTCGGCTGAGGGTTACAGGCTGCTCAGCCAGTACGAAGACGCCCATAGTAAAATGCATGCTGTCTGTCCTGTTGGGCATAAAGTATTAATGAGATGGAGCGGTTTTAAGTCTGGGAAGCGATGTCCCGAATGCGCAAAGCTTATAAGAGCAGACAAACGTCGAACACCTGAAAGTGTTGTAAGAAAAGCCTTTGAGGATGCAGGCTACCAGCTATTGGCAGAACGCTATCAAGACAATCTGACTCGAATGGACTGTCTCTGCCCTGAAGGGCATCAGATCAAAATGGATTGGGCATCGTTTAAAAATGGAGTTCGGTGTAATGAATGTGCAAAAGTGAAGCGAGGAAAAACCAGGAAACAGAATACTGCTATTAAGGCTCATGCTGCTTTTGAAGCTGAGGAGTATCAATTATTAGATGAGTACACTGATGCTCATACTTTAATGCGCTTCATTTGTCCAAAGGGGCACAGACACGAAATAAGCTGGACAAATTTCGATTCAGGATATAGATGCGCTTACTGCGCCAACGCTGCACCTGTTACACAGGCGCGAGTGCAGCAGTCTTTTGAGACTGAGGGATATCAATTATTAGATAAGTATAAAACAAAAAAAAAGCGGCTTCGTTTTATTTGCCCAGTAGGACACAAATACTCAATATCTTGGGATAACTGGAATGCAGGACATCGGTGTGCTATTTGTACGGAAAGAGTTGTGACCCGCAAGTACGTCAAAGATGCTTTTGGGGCTGAAGGTTATACATTGTTAACTCAATACAACAAAAATAACACTGAGAAGTTAGATTTTATATGCTCAGAAGGACACGAACACAACATTACATGGGCTGACTTTCGCTCAGGATGTAGATGTGCTGTTTGTAATAAACCATCTGTTGATCCTGAAATTGTTAGAGAGTTTTTTATTTCTGCTGGCTACACTCCTTTAGGAGAATATCAAAAATCTGCTGATAAGATTCCATACATTTGTCCTCAAGGTCATCGCCATTCAACTACCTGGTATTCATTCAAATGTGGATGTAGATGTCCAGAATGCAAAGGAAAAATTGTTCGACATGAAGACGTTGAGTTAGCATTTGCTGCTGATGGATATGAACTGCTGGATGAATACAAAAAATCATCTACGCATATGAAATATATTTGTCCTGAAGGACATCAACACTCAATTGTTTGGAGCGCCTTTAAGCAAGGAGTGAGATGTCCGTATTGTGCTGGAATGAAGCCTAGCCAGGAACAACGAGCAATTAATCTAATAAAAAAGGGAGTTGCTGGGTTAATTTACATGTACTTAAAGCGACAAGAAGCTCAAAAACCATTTTCAATAACAACTTTTTCTGGGCAAGTGGCATCAGAGATTCATCAAGAATTAGGAGTACGTCCAAAAGGACATCATCTTGATCACATCATTCCTCAAAGTTTTTTTGATTTTAGGAGACAGGTTGAGATAGAAGCTTGTTGGAATATTGAGAATCTACGCTGGCTTCCAGCATACGAAAATGTTTCTAAAGGGAATCGGCTAACGAGCAAAGATGTTGAGAAGTTTTCTTTAAACCAGCTTAAATTACTAGCTAAAGCATCACGGAAACCGAATATGCTTAACTCTTTTTTGATCTCTAAAAATGTTAGAGATGAAAGAGATTTAAAAGATGATGGCTCTACCTCCAGCTTTATTCAACTACTTTTACCTCTTTAAAGTAGCCTCAGTCTAGAAGTTTAAGGTGGTCTCAGCCTAAATCTCTTTAGACTGCTTTTCTTTAAAGGCAATCAATTACCTAACTATCAAATCATTGGACTTTTTCCGTATATTTCCATAAACAATATGCAATGCGAGTCCACGCACTGTATAGCCGTTGGTAAAATCAGTTACAGGTTAAATTTCCTAACAGGTTTCCCGCATTCTTTACCTATTTTGTAGTATGATGTAGTATCAATAGAGAAGTCGGTTTTCTAACCCTACGCATTCGATTCCATATCACTATATGGTTTTGTCCGGGCGCATGTGCGATGTGAAGCCGCTCTCCCTTCGGGGTAATCGCCACTGTCAATAATGAAGCCGTTAGCGGTCAACAAATTCACCTTACTTAATGAAAGGAATTGAGTATGCGTAAACTCAACTACTATGTCGCTTGCACTGTTGATCACGTCATCGCTGGGAAGGATGATTCGTTTTATTGATCTAAACGGTGGTGTATTTCGACTGGTTTAGTGGATGACCGATGCAGTCCCACAGCAGTAAATCTCTAAGATTAATTATTAGAAAAGAAAGGCAGTGAGAAATTGAGAGGTTAGCGAATGACAAAGACTTTTTATGCTGTTCTAGCAAACTCACTGTTAGCCTCGCTGACCAATAATTTTGTCTGGTTTGCGGTCACGTTTTGGGTGTATTTGCAAACGAAGTCTGTGTTAGCGATGTCAGTTATGGCAGGCGTGTATCTTTTAACGGTTGCCCTCTCTGGATTTTTCCTGGGGTCTTTGGTTGATCGCTACAAAAAGAAAACAGCAATGCTGCTTTCAAGTATTTGCTCCCTTATTTTATATATCCTTGCCTATATCATTTTTGTTTCGACTCCATCCTCTGCCTTTACTAATCCTGCTAGTGTTGTGCTCTGGATATTTATTACGCTTGCCTTAGTAGGAGCGATCGCGGGTAATATTCGCACGATCGCTCTACCCACCCTTGTGACCATCCTGATTCCTGAAGCAAAACATGACAAAGCGAATGGTCTGGTAGGCACTACAAACGGTGTATCATTCCTCATTGCGTCGATCTTTAGTGGAATGACGATCGGATTCCTTGGTATGTACTGGATGCTTGTGTTTGCGATTGGTCTGATGATTCTAGCGATTCTCCATTTAGTAACGATCGCTATTCCTGAGAAGGGAATTGTCCATGTGGAAAATCAAACCAATCACATTGATATTCGCGGAACGATTCGAGTTGTTCATCTTGTTCCTGGACTGTTCGGACTTATTTTCTTCAACTGCTTCAACAACTTCCTGGGCGGAGTCTTCATGTCTCTGATGGATGCCTATGGCTTATCACTGGTTTCTGTACAAATGTGGGGTGCGTTGTGGGGGCTGTTGAGTTTAGGTTTTATTGTGGGTGGATTGGTTGTTGCTAAGGTAGGTTTGGGAAAAAGCCCGTTAAGAACGCTGTTTCTAGCGAATATTGTTATGTGGATCATCGCAATGTTCTTCACGATTCAGGCATCGATCGTATTACTGGCGATCGGTTTATTCATCTACTTGTGCCTGATTCCTGTCGTTGAGGCATCAGAGCAGACTATTATCCAAGCCGTGATTCCACTTGAGCGCCAGGGTCGCGTGTTCGGGTTTGCCCAAAGCATCGAACAGGCAGCATCCCCGCTGACCGCTTTTATGATTGGGCCGATTGCCCAATTTATTTTTATCCCGTTCATGACAACAGGTGCAGGCGTTGATCTCATCGGCAGTTGGTTTGGCACTGGTGCCGCTCGGGGAATTGCACTTCTGTTTACAGTCACCGGATTGATCGGGCTGATTGTGACATTCATGGCAATGCGATCGCGCTCCTACCAAAAATTATCAGCAAATTATCAAAAGCATTAATTTTATGGTGAACCTCCGCCCTGCCACCTCTAATGATTTAGTTCTCCTGCAACATTGGGATGAACAACCTCATGTGATTGCCTCAGACCCAAATGATGATTGGCACTGGGAGGTAGAACTCGATCGCACTCCTGATTGGCGAGAACAACTGATTGCTGAGATCGACGGTCGTCCGATCGGGTTTATCCAGATTATTGATCCAGCCCGTGAGGAGAGTCACTATTGGGGAGATATCGCTGCAAATCTTCGTGCGATTGACATCTGGATTGGCGAAGAAACTGATTTAGGCAAAGGTTATGGAACGAAAATGATGCAGCTTGCCCTTGCTCGATGTTTTGCTAACCCAGAGGTGATGGCTGTACTCGTTGATCCGCTGGTCAGCAACGCTCGCGTTCACCGCTTCTACGAACGGTTTGGTTTCCAGCGTATCGATCGCCGCCAATTTGGTGACGATGATTGCTTTGTGTATCGCTTGAATCGAGCAGATTGGCGTCCTACAAACGCTGAATGATGTCTATAAAGCGCCAATCTTTTCCTCTCATTTGCTTAATTGCGGCTGAATTTCTTTCTCAAGTTGGCAATCAAATTGCTGCGATCGCTATTCCAATTTTAGTGTTGCAATTTACTCATTCAGCGATCGCAACTGGTATCGCTGTAGCAGGTAATATCATTCCGGTTGTCATCGCTGCATTTGTGGGTGGAAGAGCAATCGATCGATTTGGAGCATGGCGAGTGAGCGTCACGGCTGATGTTCTAAGTGGCATCTCAGTTTTATTGCTACCATTGGTTTTTATTTGGTTCGGTTCAGCATCACCTTTGATCATTTTCTTGTTAGTGTTCATCGGTGCATTATTTGATCCAACTGCAACATCTGCTCGTCACACACTAGTTCCCAAGTTTGCCAAACTCGCCCGCATTCCACTAGAAAAAATGAATGGTTATCGGGGCAGTTTAGAAAATGGTGCAGATCTTTTAGGCCCAGTTGTAGGAGCAGTTTTAATCAGCTTGATTGGAACGGTTAGTACATTCTTTGTGAATGCAGCTAGCTTTTTTCTCTGCGCTGTGTTGTTTCTAATCTTCATTCCTCGTCCACATCAACGGTTCTTGAAACGCGAAAGTGGTGATCCCGTTGCAGGAATTCGCTTTATTTTTCAGCATCACCAACTGCGATCGCTGGCAATCAGCGGAATTGCTCTCAACTTTGTGCTGTTGCCGTTTCTCGGGCTGTTGCTTCCCGTTTTAACCACTCAAACCTTTGCTAATCCCGCATTATTGGGTATTTGTCTGTCCCTATTTGGTATGACAGCAACCCTCAGTGCATTGTCCTATGCCACGCTCACCAAATGGTTATCCCGTTCAGCGATATATTACAGTGGCTTGCTGCTAACCGCAGTTTCAGTCCTGCTCTGTGCAATGGCAACCACATCGATCGCATTAATGATTTCGGTGACGCTAGGCGGATTGCTGCTAGGAGCTGGAAATCCTTTGGAACAGACCGTTCTACAAGAGACGACACCAAGTAGAATTTTGGGACAAGTGTTTACTGCCCAAACTGCCATCAGCTATGCGGCAGGGCTGTCGGGATTACTGGTTGCGGGGGTTGCTACAGAATTAACGAGTGCCAATCTAGTGTTGATTCTGGCTGGAAGTTTGTTAGCAATTGTGGCTGCGATCGGCTGGTGCCTCATGCCGCTTACAGAGCAGAAAGCTACTGTTGGGCGATGAAGGCGATCCGAAGCGCGATCGGGTGCTTGTACATAAGAACACTCATGACTGTAAGTATCGCTTATATTTGAACTTTAAGTACTTTGCGAGTGTTGCGTAAACAAATTGTAGTTAGTTCATAGACAAGAACATCAATGGCTTAAAGCATCACTACGTAAAGTCTCGAGGTATTTAGAGACTATACTTTGAGCACCTTTATTCAGGTTCCGCTGAAGACTGTCAATATTTCTTGAAATGTATGTATAAAAAGTGTCCTGAGATAGCCGCTTATAGTTGCATTAGGGGATGTTGAGCAAGGTTAAGGTGCTATTAAATCCAATGTACGATCTAGCAACATTTACCCAAAATGACATGCAGCGCTGTGCGGTTAAACTCCGCAACATGGACGAGAGATCCCAAAGCATGGAAGAAACGGCGGGTCGAATTGTCCGCTATCTTTATGAAAATCTAACTGATCGGAAGACTGGCAAACAAGCTTGTACGCTCGTTCGGTTTTTTAAAACTCATCCTTACGGGGACCTAGATGAAGATCTTCAAGAAGCGGCTCAGGCAATCCTAAAGGGTCGTCCTATTCTTCGAGCCACCAAATGTCTTACTTTGCTAGCAACAGCAGGGGAAGAGCCTTATTGGAATCTCAGGCAAGACTCGATTGGTCATCAGGCTATTCCACTAATAGACGAAGACTTTGTAAATCGCGCTCCTATGATTCTGCAACTAATTCAGCAGTTTGGGTTGGATGTCAGTACGGTGATCGAACCATCGCCAACGTTGATTACAAAGTCAACCCACAAAGCCTTTAACGTCTTTTATGTCGCTAACGCGATCGGCAGCCCGTACATTCCTGCTCAAGAAGAATTTGTACGGCCATATCGAGTTCAGTCCGTTTTAGGGTTCGGAGGCATGTTGCCCTCTGGAAATCTGTTTGCTGTTATTTTGTTTAGCAAAGTTCCGATTCCGCTCGGCACAGCCAAACTTTTTAGGTGGATTTCTGCTTACGTTCGGATTGCCATCACGTCTTTTGATCGGAGGAATGTTTTTATCAAAGATTCTTGAATTGTTGTCATTTCAATTCAATCGCGCTACATCTCGTTTATGGCACTTGCCTACTCTATTCACAGAGTGAGCGATCGCTGAGAATTGAATGAGAGAGCGTGTGTATGAAGCTTGCTATTTAAAGCACAAAAACCCATCTCATAGGTGGGAAGAATTAGCACGTGAATCAAATTCATCGAAAAAAGATCAACTCATCACCTTTTCTCCTCAGGACAACATTATTGTATTAGCTGAATATTAAGGATTAGTTGCAACGATATTGATTGCGGATTCGTGGATTCATTCTGACCATCGGCGCGATTGGCTCCGCCAAGCTCCGGAGGATCGCTCTTGCTAATTTGCTCAACTAAATACCAGAAACCGTTGAAGGACTGACGTAACTCATCAGGGTGAAGGCGATTGCAACTTCTGTAGCCGGAGGGTCGCCTCCTGAATTTGCGTTTGCAGTAGTGCTAAACTTGCTTCACTCGTTTTTCTGTTAACTTCCAAAATCTCAGTTTCCTTACGTAATCGAGTCATTCGCGATCGATGATCCTCGGAGCGACCCGGCTGATAAATCACACCGAAAGAAACTGTAACGTTCGATGCCTCTGCTGTGTTGACACCCACCGATAAGTTCATACCAAAATCGTTTTCTGAGTTGACGTAAGCATTAGGTATCTGCAACGGCTGGATCGGAATACTCACAGATGTCGAGTTAGATGTTGAATTATTAACAGGCACTTGCGGGTTAGATTGCACAATCTGATTGAACGCAGAATTACTGCCGATCGCGCTCGTTTGATTGCTAGATGCGGTTTGAGCTTGGACAGGACTGATTGTAGTAGCCAACTCAGCGCAGATTAGCCCGATTGTGGTGAGAACTAATGCTTGAGTATGGCGCTGCTTAAAGAACTTCACGGTTATCTCCAAAGGGTTCGAGTTTCATCGCCCTAATAGGTCTAAAAATTGAAATGAGTATCAGTGGAAAGCAATACTTACAATACTTTTACGCTGCTATTTACGCTTTTTGACAATGCTATCGAACAGTAATGACTAAGAGATAATTTAATTTTCCATTACCACTTGTCTGTTGCGTTACTTGCGTTCCTACTGCCGAAAGCTTGACTTGAATCGGTGTATTAGTAGAAGAGGAGTGACCACTAATCTCAACAGTTTTTACACCCTTAGATAAATAGGGAGAAAGATTAAAAGATGTGCTGCCCTTCAATACTCGAATTGTTTTACCGTCAACTTTTACCTGCCCAGTTAGAGTTGCGCCTGGGGCTAAAATCGTTAGTTGGCAGGGCTGTTTGAGTGCCACAGCAGAAAGCGTAATCGACGATCGCTGCACTGAAGAAGAGCGAGAAGTTGAATAGGGTTCCATTGTCCAACCTGCGGTGCGATCCTTTAAAGTTTGGCGGAGCAAATTGTGCGAAGGGAGAGCCTGACTGCCATGATTCAATTCTAATGCACCGGCTCTGGACTGGATGATCATCTTGCCATTGCCAATTTGTAGCGAGGACTGAGCGAATCCAGTTTGAGCAATAAGACACGATAGAGTAACCAAAATTCCACAAGCAGAGGAGAGTTGAATGTTCATGACGATTGGGGTTCCGAATGGAGTGGGCAAGACCAGAATCCAGTTGCGAACGACGAGAAGGATGGTAATAGTGGCAACTGAATTCTGTATCAATTGGGATGGGAATCATTTGGTACATCTCATCATTAGCCGATGTTTGGCTTTGGTATGCCGCTAAAGAGTCCATTCATAAACGATGGGTCTAGTGCAGGGCTATAGACATCAACTTGAGTGTTAACCGGAATCTGAATTGTTGGACTACCTAAACCCGGAACGTTTGGCACACCCTGCGCTCCATTGGTAATCGTAGAATTGCTGTTACGAATCTGCGTAGCATCGCCAGGAGTAACAGCAGTCTGAGCGTTTGTGGTCACGGCTGCTCCTCCAACACAGTCGCCCTTGCTTGCCATACTGACGTTGTTCTCTTGCGTCGAAGGCGTGCGAGAGCCATGAATAGCTAGCTGGTTAGACACATCTAACATGACACATTGAGCAGAGGCAGCAGGCGTCAAGGATGGCAAGAAAGGCAGAAGCGCAGTGAGTAAGCCAAGGGAGAGGGGTTTGAACATAATAATCTCCAGAGTGTAAAGAGCGAAGGATAAGTAGAGACGAAGAGTGAGTAGCGACCAACGGACTTCGTAAAGCAACCTCTGTGAGCTTGGCAGAGCCGATCGTGCCCACAAGAAATTTAGAAAGAAATTGCCGATTTTAGCAGCAGCGCGGTGAGGAAATCGGCAAACCTTAGCGCGGGGGGGCATCTAATTTTGTGGGTGATATGCTTTGTCAGTCCTGCAATACGGTTGCATTTGCTGCGTTACCTTGAACAGCAGAGTTACCTACCCCAACTTGGGTTGCAGTCTGAGCATTTCCTTGCAGCACTTGGCTACCATTCACACCCATAGCCGGATAGTAAGGGAACGGGTAGGAACCCAAGCCTTGCAGCACATTAGCCGTGCTAGAGTTGCCTTGAATTGCCGTGTTGCCCACTCCAACTTGGTCAATGGTTTGATGATTGCCTTGTACAACCGTTGCACCGTTTACTCCGGGGAGCTGGCAAGGAGCAACAAAGCATTGAATTCCAGCGTAAGGGACGTCCCCGCCGAGTTGATTCACAACTCCAGTTTGCACATTGCCTTGCACTGCGACATTACCGCTACCGTTTTGCACAACATTTTGGTCAGAGGTTTGAATCACAGAGGCTGCGTTTTGAGCAAAGGCGGGAGCCGCCGCAAAACCACAGATTGAAGTAACAACAGCCAATGCACAGAATTTGAAGGATTTAGCAGACATGATGTGAATTTCCCTAAGTTGATTAAGTTGAATGTCGACGTTGGATGAATCAGGTAGTTTGCCGATTTCTCAATCCTAAAAATCGGCAAACCGTAAGCGTGAAGATCAGTCATTCGAGAGTTGAGATTAGTGCTGGATCACGGTTGCATCGGTTGCATTACCTTGAACAGCAGAGTTACCGTGACCAGCTTGCAGAACGTCTTGGTGACTGCCTTGTAGTACCGTTGCGCCATTGATGCCAGGAGCTGGGTAGTAGAAGGGATATCCAGGTGTACCTTGCAAGACATCCGCTGTGGTGACATTTCCTTGAATGGCGGTGTTGCGGATGCCCACTTGAGCGACTCCTTGCTCGCTATCTTGTTGAACAACTGCGCCATTAATTCCGCCACCGAAGGGAAAAGGAACGCCAGTCTGAGTTACAATTCCTGATTGCATGTTGCCTTGCACTGCCACGTTTCCCTGACCGAGTTGAGCTGCATCTTGCTCAGAGGTTTGAATCACTGAGGCGGCATTTTGAGCAAAGGCAGGAGCCGATAATAATGTTGCAGATAGAAGACCAAACAAGGAGATGGATAAAGATTTTACGGATGCCATGATCGTGTTTCCTTTTGTTGAGTAGAGTGTGTTTGAGTTTGAGAAGTGTTTTCCGTCTCACTGGTTAACTACGACTCGTTTCTTAGTTTATGCATCTTGCGTTGAGCGTTATTTTTAAGTTGACTCATCTGTTGCAAATGCAGTTACTTAAGCGTTGAGATTCGTGAGTTTCAAGGTTGTGACTTTGGATTGTTTTCTCTCACATCCAACATTACGACTCCTCCATCTGGTTTATGCAGCGTCCTCCAGATTTCTTCTAAGATTTCGCGATCGCAAAGGGATGAAACCTAGATGCAGTCTAAATTCTGAATTTCGGGAAAATTCCAAATTCTTTTCGGGCGTCCTGATTACAAGCTCTTCTAGCCGGGGTCTGCATAAATGATCTAAGTCAGTCTTACTAAGAGATAGAAGCAAATCAATCATCTCAACTGGGCAACCTTTCGCCCAAGTCGTTGGAGGATGGCAGATTCATAAGGAGGCTGAAATGGTTGAGCATCAATTAGGGGACGCATTTGTCAAGATTGTCTACGCCAAAGTGAAATCTAACGGCAGAACTGAGATGGTTCCGCTCAAGCTCTACGTTGATGGTTCGTTAGAGCATATTACACAATCCTTGTTCACCTCGGATTCTAGTGTATCTCCGCAAACCATGTTGGGCGATCGCTATCGTGTTCAGCGTCTTCTGGGTCAGGGTGGCTTTGGGCGAACCTACTTAGCCGCCGATTGCCATCGGTTTGATGAACTGTGCGTGCTGAAAGAATTCTTGCCGCATCGGGTGGGTGATTATGAAATTCAGAAGTCCCGCGAATTGTTTGAGCAAGAAGCCAAAATTTTGCATCAGATCGAGCATCCTCAAATTCCAAAATTCCTCGCTTATTTTGAGGAAGACGGACGCTTATTTCTGGTGCAAGAATACATTAAGGGCTGTACTTATTCCTCGCTATTGCGAGAGCGCCATCAGCGAGGCGAAATGTTTTCTGAAGCTGAAGTTGTTGACTGGTTGCATCAACTTCTACCAGTATTAGACTATATTCACGATCGTAAGATCATTCACCGAGATATTTCACCTGACAACATCATGCTGCACCAAGATCACAACACTCCAATGTTGATTGATTTTGGGGTGGGCAGATGGACACTTGAGCAAGTTCAAGGCGCACCGAGCTATTCGCGTAAGCATTCTGTTGTGGGCAAGGTTGGCTACGCGCCGCACGAGCAAATCTGGATGGGGCAGTGTTTTCCGAGCAGCGATTTGTATTCGCTGGCGGTCACGGCGGTGGTTTTGCTGACCGGAAAAGAGCCTCAAACGCTGATGGATTCGTGCTCGCTGGAGTGGCAGTGGCGGGATCATGCTCAAGTTAGTGATCGCGTTGCTCAGGTTCTTGGCAGAATGCTGAATGCCAAGCCGACGGAGCGCTATCTCTCGGCTCAAGACGTAATAGCTGCCTTGAATACTCTATCCTCGCCAAGTGTCACGTTTGTTAGCCAACCGCTGAGCGATTCGGTGACAAATTCGGTGACCATAGTGAGCCAATCTTCTCCTCAAGCAGCGAATGCTAAGCACAACGATGAAACATTCTGTAGCCCAATTCGTGCCAATTTCTCTGCACCATCATTGACTGCAATGTTTGTCCAGAATTGTGAACAAGAGTTGATGAATTGTATTGGGCCGATCGCAAAGTTTTTAGTACAGCAAGCACTAAAAAATGGAAACACTTCCGGAAGGACTACAGATAGAGCCTCAAATGACGCTACTCTCACGCCGGAAGCATTAGTCAATGCTTTAGCAGAAAAGATTCCGAACCCGAATCAAGCGATTGAATTTCGGCATCGGTTATTACATTTCTGATTCGATAAGCTTAAACACAAAAACGATTGCATAAGTGAGCAACTATAGTCGTAGCAGATTATAGGAAGACCAATCGGAAAAGCTGGTTTCTTCGCTCGATTCATTAGCCGTTTTGTAACACTAAGAGGTAAAATCATGTCTCGTTCTATTCACTGTGCTGTCAAACTTAGTGCAATGCTTCCTCTCTTACTAGGAGTTACGCTCTTTAATCCAGCAAAAGCTTCTGCATTAGACATTTCGCAAATTCCGATTCTAGGATCGGCGCTTCAACGAGGATTATCGCTTGAACCTAGTTTAAGGCTTTTCGATCAAGGCATAAACCGAAACAATCTACAAGTTTGCGTTCTGTCTTGCTCACCAATGCCAAATGGTGCAGTGTCTATGCCTGTCGCTCCGCAATTGAATCGCTCTCTGCCTAATGCTGGAGTAGGAACAGGAGGGTTAGTGCCTCAACAGGTGATGCAGTTGCCACAGGTGTTGCAGCAAGGAATGCAGTTGCCAAATCAGATTTTGCAGCCTAATTCGCTCATGCAACAATCGCAAATGCCACTACAAATGCCACAAGCTGCGCCTATGCAATCGCTTCCTCAAGGTGTTGTACCTCAGGGTGTACCTCAGAGTTTGCCTCAATCGAGCCAGATTCAACAAAGACGGACTTCGACACTCCAGCACGTCGGGCAAGTGTTGCAGCCCCAAATCATGCAAGCGATCGGACGTTAAGCGAATCTGTGAGAAGACAGAAAAAAGTCAATGTGAAACGCCTGAACTGCCCTCACACTCTCCTGTAGGAAACAAGGAACAAGAATTAGATTGGTTCCCCTCGCCCCTCTCCTATGATGGGCGAGGGCAATTCTGTTAAGTGCATAATGCTCTTGCTTCTATCGTATGTCCTCATCAGAGGCTGCTTGATGAGCATCAGAAGGCTCTTCTCACTTCCTCCAATTGATGCATTGTTTTTGGATCTGCTGTCATGCTAAACACCCTAGATCACACCACTATTGTCGGCCAAACTCAGCCCTTCATTGAGTTAAATAATCATGGAGAGATTCTACGATTCCAATTGCAAGAAGAGCAATATCAGTTGGGGCGCGATCGCACGTGGTCTGATCTAGAAATTCCCGAACAAACATGGGCTGTTTTATCGCGACGACAAGCGATTTTACAACGCGAAGGTGATTGCTATCGCATCTATGATGGGGATGGCAATACCCCTAGTCGAAACGGCATTTTTATTCATCACGCTCGCCTTTCAGATCAAGGCTGTCTGCTCAAACACGGAATGCAATTAGAAATTGGACAAGATCCAAGCAATCGCATTCTGCTGACTTACCTTGATCCAGCCAGTAGCCCCACAGTGACGCCCAGTAACCTCCGACTCGATCTGAAACCGTTGCGATCGCCCGTCGAACTCGGACGTGAACCCGATGCAACTCGCTATGCGGCCATGAAGCTTGACTCCCCGGTCGTATCTCGCCGTCATGCCACGGTGTACCAGACTCCAGATGGTGGCTACACGCTGCAAGATCACAGTACGAATGGCACGTTTGTCAATGGAGTGCGAGTCGAGCGATTTGCAAAATTGCAATCTGGCGATCGCATCCGCATTGGCCCATTTACGTTGCTCTATCAATGGGGCATGTTGGAACTCGCCGATCGCGGCAACCAAATCCGACTGGATGCGGTTCAACTCGTTCGCAAAGTGACAGATAAGCTCAAAAACGAACGAGTGATTTTAGACAATGTTTCGCTCTCGATCGAACCTGGGCAACTGGTGGCATTAGTGGGTGGTAGCGGAGCCGGAAAATCAACGCTGATGAAAACCTTATTGGGAATCGAACCAACCAAATCCGGCACTGTTTATTTGAATGGAGATGATCTGCGGCAACACTTTGATCTCTATCGCTCACAGTTGGGATATGTGCCGCAAGACGACATTGTGCATCGTGACCTCACGGTTGAGGAAGTCTTGGTCTATGCCTGCAAGCTACGGCTGCCGCCCGACACCAACGTAAACCAAGTCGTGCAGCGAACGCTAGAGCAAATCAAGTTGCATCATGTCAAACAGACCTTTATTCGCGATCTGAGCGGTGGACAGCGCAAACGAGTCAGCATTGGGGTCGAGTTACTGGCCGATCCAAAGCTCTTCTTTCTCGACGAACCCACGTCTGGACTCGACCCCGGACTTGACAAAGAAATGATGGCTCTGTTGCGCGAATTAGCCGATCAGGGACGGACGATCATTCTGGTGACTCACGCAACGGCAAATCTAGAAGTCTGCGATCGCATTGCGTTTATGGGACGCGGCGGAAAACTGTGCTATTTCGGGTCACCGCTTGCGGCACTCGACTTTTTTGAGATGCCTGCCCCCGATTTGAAATACTTTGCCGATATTTACATCAAGTTAGATCAAGGCAAAACTAAGCAAGACGTTCAGGCAACGGTGCAACATTGGGCAACTAAATTTCACAGCACTCAATCGGCTCAGCTAGACCTAGTGTTAGCCGCAAAATCAAGGCGTTCTTCGAGTCAGAAAGACAAATCCTCTATTCAGCATGGACAATCGCCGCTTCAGCAACTCAGATTGCTGAGTCAGCGCTACGGGCTACTCGTGTGGCGCGATCGCTTGAGTCTCTGCCTGACCCTACTGACGGGACCCATTGGGATTGCTCTGATTTATCTCGCCATTCATGACCAAGATCCATTCCTGCAACTCTCCCCACAAGAGGCAATGCACGCTTCTCTCTGCCTGCGAACGGTATTGGTAGTTGGCTGCATTGCAATTTGGGTGGGCATTTCGGGATCAGCCCAAGAAATCGTTAAAGAATCTGCGATCTATGCTCGCGAACGATTGGTCAACTTGGGCCTCGTGCCGTATTTGGGATCAAAGCTGCTCGTTCGCACGGCGATCGCCGCTTTGCAAACTCTGCTGATGGTCGCCGCTTTGCTAATCGGCTTCAAATCTCCAGAGCCAGATCTGTTCTCTTGGGTACTGGGCTTCGGAATCACGAACTTTTTCACGTTGTTGAGCAGCTTATGTTTGGGCTTGTTACTGTCAACGTTTGTTAAGACAGAAACAGAAGCAAACAATGCTCTGCCGCTAATCATGATTCCTCAGCTAATTTTTTCCGGAATCATGTTTGAACTTCAAGGCTTTCCGACCAAGCTGTCTTGGCTGATGTTGAGTCGCTGGTCAGTAGGAGCTTACGGCGCATTAGTGGATGTCAATCAAATGATCCCCGCCCCGATTCAGATTCCGGGTCAAGCGCCGATTCCTCAACCCCTTCAGCCGAACGCGATCTATGACGCTACGTTGCCTAACCTCGGATTGAATTGGATGATTTTACTAGGAAGTGCGGCGGTGTATGTCGCGATCGCGCTCTACCTGCAAAAACGCAAAGATGTGATTTGAGGAACAACTGCGATTACCCCTTGGGGAAACTCCAAAGCAACCGTAAAGGGGAGCGGGCTTAAAAGTTAATTTTTTGCTACAGTTTGCATGATTCCGGTAGGGAATACAGTGTAATGGCAGTATGGCGACATGTTTGAAAGTACAGGTTTGAATGGAAGAAGCATTGAGAAAGTGACACTCTATACAATTAGCTGTAATGGTTTCAGTTGTGATGGTTTCGCCGGATCAGGGTGTTAGATTAAAGTGTTGTTTATTGGGTTGGTAGAGTAGAACATGCCTCCAGTTGGTGTTGGTGCTAGTCGGTTTGCGTCTGCCCTCGAAACGGGTGAGGCAAAGCTCTGGGTGCTGCTCATTGGAGTCAATCAGTACCAAGATGACGCGCTGCCTCCGTTGCGGTACGCTGCCCTAGACTGCCAAGGATTGGGCGAAGCCTTGAGCGAGGCAACTCAACCCTTTCCGCAAAAAGAATTTCTGATTCATCACGATCTCGTATCCGAGAGGCCAACTTTAGCGACGATTCAAGCAAGTTTGCAGCGACTGGTGAGAGAAGCCAAACCGAAAGATACTGTTCTCACCTACTTTTCAGGACATGGCATTGTCGATCCGGCGAGTCAGCAAACTGTGCTGTGTGTCAGCGACACGCAAAAGCAAAATGCCCTCCAGACGGGTTTGGGTCTCCAAGAAATGCTGCAAATGCTGGGGGAGTGCGATGCCCATAGTCAGATTGTGTGGCTGGATGCCTGCCATAGCGGAAACATTACCTTGTCTGGAGCGAAAGGATCTGGAGCGAAAGGTCAATCGACTGATCCGGCTTTGCTCAATCCCACCCCACACCTGCTAGAACTGCTGCGACAGCGAGCCGCTAAAAGTCGGGGATTTTACGCCCTCTTATCCTGCGACCAAGGACAGCAATCGTGGGAATTCCCTGACTTGGGGCATGGCGTGTTTAGCTACTATCTCATGCGCGGCTTGCGGGGAGAAGCCGCCGGGTCGCATGGCATTATTGATGCCGATGGGCTTTACCGCTACGTCTACTACCAAACGCTTCAGTATGTCGAGCAAACCAATCAACAACTCCGGCTCGTCAATCAGCAAAAGCGCAACAAAGGAGACACGCATTTTCATTCTGAGTACTCGCTGCAAACGCCGAAGCGAATTGTCGAGGGAGTCGGTGAAACCATTTTAGGACTTAAGCCCCACATAACGCACATCTGGCAAAAGCGGCAGGCGTTGCTGATCGACGGTTTGATGGAGCAGCCCCTCTATAGCGAGAGTCCTCGAAGTTTGACAGATCCAATTGCAGAAGTGTTGCAGAGTGATGGCAACTTTGAGTTGCAGTGTTTCTCACCGTCCGACTATCCCGCGATCGCTGATCCGTGGCTAGAAGTGCGGAACGTCATTCTCCGCTTTCTTCAGTCTGATCCTGCCTCGTTGGAACCGCACTCCAGCCCAGTGCAGCAGGTTGCGACTCGCTTGCTCTATCTGCGGGGCAGCATTGTGACATCCGAGGAGGGTGACTCTTGGCTGGTCTTGGGCGACGGCGTGAAGATTAGTCGAGCATGGCTGCGGCAAGAACTGCGGCGATCGCGGGTGGCTCAGCAAGTGGTGATTTTAGACTGTCCGGGCGCAGTGGGTCTAGAAGACTGGCTCGACGATCTAAAGATGGAGTCGGATTACGGGCAGTGTATTCTGGCCTGTGCCTCTCCTGCCGACGATCCAGAGTTGTTTGCTCAAGTTTTGCTAGAAGCACTGATTGCGGCAAATCCTCAAACCGGATTACCGATCGCGACGCTGCTGGCTAAGCTTCAGACCAATTTAGACGGCTTGGGGTTGACTTGCCATCTTTGGCTGTCAGGAACCCAAGGCTTAATTGAAGTATTGCCATCGACGTCGGGGAACAGTCCTTCGGCGTCAACTCCATCGATTTCAACCAAACCGATGCCTGCGATTAGCGCAACGAGCAACTTCAAGGAAGACGCTTTGCAGTTTCCCCAAGAGGCGCTCGCGAGTGTGCTTTCTGAGCAGGTAAGTGGGACGCCGACGTCCATATCTGCCCCGATCGTGCTGGAACCAATCGAGGATGACCCCGCCCTAACGGATCTAAAGCATCGCCTGCTGCTGGTGCTGATGCCGTTGGTGGGGCCTGTCGCCCCGACCTTAATTGCTCAAGCCGCCGCGATCGCCGATCATTCTCACGGTCTGATCGAGACGATTTCGCAGCTACTTCCAGCCAGCAAATGCGCTACTTTTGAGCGTCAAGCGCAGGCCGTGATTGAAACGTGGGTAGACCGCCCCGAAGAGACGCCCCCGAAACAAGTCGTCCCAGTTCTATCCGAATCTCCTACGACCTTGCACCAGTCCGCTCCCGACGCGGAAGGGCTGTCTCCTGAGCATTTGGCGGTTGCCAAGCAAGTTTTGCTGGAGTTAGTCGGGCCCATCACATCGGTTTTACTGAACCAAATTCCACCGGAGACCAATAGCGTTGCAGCGCTAGTAGCCGCTCTCTCCAGCCATCTTTCGGCTCAACAGTGCGCCATTTTAGAGCAACGGCTACCGTTAATATCACCCGTTCCAGCTCGAACGGATGAGCAATCAGCGTTGCCTAACGCTGAAGGGGTTCGTCTCACGAAGTCCGTTGAATCGCCGAAGCTAGACCAGGTTTCTACCGGAAGTGGGCGCGGGGTTTCAACTTCTAATTCAGGCGCGATCGATGAAACATTCATTCAAACATGCGAATACGAATTGACTCGAATTGTCGGGCCTATCGCTAAGTGGATGGTGAATGGACAGCGGGGTGAAATCTCAAAGATGTCTTCTGTAGCGTTTGTTGAGACTTTGGCTGCCAATATTCCTAATGATCAGAAGGCAGCAGAATTTCGGCAGCGATTGCTGAACGCAAAGTTTTAAGACAGGTTGAATACTGAGAACTCATTGAGCTAGAAGCGGTTCTCCTTTATGGGTAATGAGTACTCCCTTGCTGCTCATGAGTACTCTTTTGTTACTCGCGGGTACTCCTTTACTGCTTGCGGGTACTCCTTTGCTGCTCATGAGTTCCCCTTTGCTACTTATGAGTACTCCTTTGTTACTCGCGGGTACTCCTTTGCTGCTCATGAGTACTCCTTTGTTGCTTGCAGGTACTCCTTTGTTGCTTGCAGGCACTCCCTTGCTGCTCATGAGTACTCCCTTACTGCTCATGGGTACTCCCTTACAGGTGATGAGTTCTCAGAATTAGTGAACTAGCTCTTAGGGCTAGAAATTGGAGGGTTTGCGGAAGCTGTAGCCTTTAGAGAGCCAAGAGAGCCAAGCGATCGCTAGATATTTCGCCAACGTCTTTGCCCTTCTCTTAAGTGGCAGAAGCGGAAATAAGGGCTGATTTAACAGGTCAGACCCAGATTCCGCAACACTTTAACTTATTTCTTCAATTGGCCACTCAAATGCAGCTTAGATTACTGTTTCTTGTTCAACAAATTCATCGAGATTTCTAAACTCGACTTCATGCGATTAAACGCGGCTGCCAGCGTGCCAATTTCATCGCGGCTATTTTGCTCAAACTCGGTCGCCATTTCTCCCATACTGACGGCTTCTGCCGTGCGTGCCATCTGACGAATCGGACGAATGACCGATCGCTTCAGCAAATAATTGATCACAAAAACGATCGCTAGAAATACTCCCAGCAAAATTGACATGATCAAGGCAAGCGATCGCCGCGAATTCTCCAACACCTCTTCCGCCGGAACTGAGACGATCTGAGCGGCAATAATATCGTTCAGCTTCCAACCAAAGCCATTCTGATCCCCATACGTTGCAATTTGGCTCTTGGGTGCTTTATCGACCGTAGAGTGACAGCGCAAACAGCTTTCTTTTCCTACAGCTAACGGACGGGCAATATAAAACACTTGTCCTCCGGGCAAATCGCGGAAACCAGAGATCTCTTTGGTATTTGATTCTTCACGAAATCGTTTGACTAGATTTGCTTCAAAGGAATCGGCTTTGTCTCGCAAATTAGTCGGATCTAACGTGGCTTCTTTATAGAAAAAGTCTTTGTAATCATCAACTTTGCGGACGCGCTGAAAAACCTCGGTTGCCGCGAAAGCTGGGACTGTTTCGGCAATAAACGTAGAATCGGTGTCTAGTCGAGGATTCAAAAGCGGTTGAATGTTAGTCGTGGTATAGTCGCGCACCGAATTCATGGTCTGAATCAGAACCAGAGCCTTCGACGTGACTTCGTTCTTGGCACGACTTTCTAACACGTTAGAGAGCGCAAGTCCACTCAGCGCAAAGCCTGCAACAAATACCAGAGCTAACAGGACGTTAAATCTAGGTCCTAATTTTAGTCGTTGTAACCACATGCTTCAAACCTCGGTGCTGATAAACTGACTCTGACCCGTTTATAATCTTCAGAATTTAGACAAGTGCAATCTGCGTCAGTAGACAATCCTATAGACAGACAATTCTAGAGCCGCTCACTCAGCAATTTTTTGGAGCTTAGCGGTGCGAATCGCAGTGATTTGTCTTCTGATGTGACTCTTGATGAATCTACTTCTAATCATCGAATGAAATGGAGAAAATGCTGCAAATTTAAACAAAAACTAAGGTTATTCGCAATACTGTTTTACCTGAAAAGAAAGATGGTATGAAACAATTGAATGGTTCACTTGAAGACTCAGCTTCGTTTATAGCTTGTGCAACGAAAGTTCCCTCGTCGTTTATTTCTAGCTTCTCTCGTGATTGCCGCGTGCAGCCCCCAATCTCGCTCGTCTAGCCGACAGCAGCTTGTGTTAGGAACGGTAAGCTATGGCTCTGGCGAGAAAACGATCGCGCAGTACGATCGCTTGATTCGCTACCTTGAAGAAAAACTGCAAGCCGTGGTTCAGCTTGAACCCGCCTACAATGAGCGCAAGGCATTGGAGCGCATCAAGTCGCAAGCGTGGTCGATTGTCTTTGCTCCGCCCGGACTTGCCGCGATCGCGCTGACAAAACATCGATACCTTCCGGTGGCTCCGTTGGTAGGCGTGAGTAGTCTGCGATCGGTGCTGGTCGTTCTAAAAAATAGTCCTTATCAAACTCTGGGATCGCTTGCGGGCAAAACCTTAGCGATCGGACAGCCGGGATCAGCCGTTGGCTACTATTTCCCCATTTTCAATCTCTATGGATTAACCTTGGCGAGTTTAGCGATTCCAGGAACTCCGAAAGCGATTTTAGACGCGATCGCGCAAGGCAAAGCCGACGTGGGAGCACTATCGCTAGAAGAGTTTAATACCTATAAAACTGAGATCAATCAAGCTGAGTTTCGGATCTTGTTTACCGACGCTCATACCGTTCCATCTGGACTTGTCTTAATCAGTCCCAACGTCGATCGCACCGTGCAAGAATCCATTCAAAAACTTCTGAATGATATGCCATCGGTGGTGGCTCAAGAAGCCGGATTTGTTCCTAACGGCGCGATTCCAGACTACACTTACATGATCTCAGTTGTGGAGCGAGTCCGCGCCATTTTTCCTGCCGAAACCGAGGAGGGAGCCGCTTTGCTGACTCAAAAACCTGTGCGTCTATTTAGAGATGGAGAAACACCGCCTGAAACGTCAGCGACTCCTGCGGCTACCCCATTGTCCCCTTCAGATCCCTCTACGTCCTTGCCCGATCCTAGTCCTACTTAATTCACCTGCGATCGCTCCCCAATCTGCCAAAGGAATCAAAACGCTCACTCCCACGTCTTCAACTAGCCATTGATCCGATTTTCTGTTCTAACGTTCGATTCAGTAACTGCTCGATTCAGTCAATATCAGTCAATAACAGTTAAGGTTTCTAATCGCGATGCGTCCCCGTCGAAGCATTCTTGAACTTTTCTCAACATTCCTACAATTTGAAAATGATGCAGCCCGCGATTGGCTCAGCGATGCGCGATTGCGACGGAGTATGCAAGCCAATCTCGATGGCTCCGCAAGCTTCCAAGGGAATCAATCTGAGCAAATTGAGCCGACCGAAACCTTTTGGGCGTTGTACTGGCACAAACTCTGGCAATCGAAGGAACATCCTCTCGCAAGCGGGCATCTGGCGGCTTACCTACAAGAAGTGTGTTATTGGAGTGCCCAAAAGCTGACGCTCAATCTATCCACTCGATCGTCTCTGGCAGATTTCTTTCAAATTGCGATCGCAAAGCTCGATCGCGTCTTAGCTGGGTTTAATCCACAACACAGTTCGGGCTTAAGAAGCTATGCCAGCTTAGCCTTTAGTAACGTAATTAAAGACACACTGCGCTTACGGCAGGAAGTCGATATTTGTACAGATTGGGCATTGCTGCACAAACTGAGTTGCAAACGGTTTGTGGAGTCATTACAAAACTTTGGATTCAATGCCACTACGATCGCGTCCTATCGGTTGATTTGGGAGTGCTTTAAACTCATCCACGCACCCACAGATGGAAAGATTCGTAAATTAGGTAAACCGGATGCAGCGACATTCGAGGCGATCGCTCAGCAGTATAACCGCGATCGCATCAGTACGCTCGATCCTTTGTCTCCACCCACAACACCCGTCTTGGTAGAGCAATGGCTGATTAGTTGCGGCAGAGCAGCGCGATCGCTACTTTACCCGATGCTCGTGTCAGCCGATGCCTCAAAATCGGGTCAAGAGAGCGGCGAATTATTAGACGACATTGAGTTCACCTTTCAAGAATCGTCGCTTATGAAGGTGATTGCTCAAGAGGAAGAAAAGAGCCGCGACGATCAGCGATCGCAGCTAAACGCAATTTTACTGCGATCGCTCGTCAAATTAGATCTCCCGTCTCAGCGACTATTGCAGCTTTACTACGGACAGGGACTGACTCAGCAAGACATTGCAAAACAATTAGACATGAAACAATACACGGTGTCGAGACGGCTTACCAGTCTAAGACAAGGATTATTAGATACTTTAGGCAAGTGGAGTCAAACAACCCTGCATAAATCTCTCGACTCAAACGTAGTGCAAACCATGAGTACAATTTTGGAGGATTGGCTGAAAGTGCATTACGCTCATCCAGACCTTCCTTCTTAAACCTACCGTGTACACACACGTCGTTTATCGCTCCGTTTGGGGGGCGAGGATCTCGGCGATGACGAACCGAGAGACGTGTGTGTTCACGGTAGCCTTCCTAAACCGAGGCAAGTTCATGTTTTCTCCTGCGTCGTCCATGATTACTGATATTCTTCAACTGCATCTAGCCATCCCTGAGACATCGATTGAGCGATTTTGGCAACAGCAGCCATCGCCCTTTTCTGCCAACGGAATCTGCTGGATGGCGTCGCTAAATCAGATCTGCTTGGACGCTCTCTTGCCGTGGATTCAAGAAGTCCATGCTTCAAAGGCGCGGGTGTGGAAGAATCCTGCTAGCCTGTCCAGCATTTGGGAAGTGGTCAACGGTTCCGCCATTGATTTTGATCATCAGCGCTTGGTCATCATTCCGACAGCAGCAGCGGATTTTGAGGAGTTGCGAGTGCCGCAAGAGTGGGCAGACTTGCCGAGTTGGGCAGGAGACTATTATGTGTCGGTCTATGTCAATCCTGACGATCAAGAGATTCGGGTGTTGGGCTATGTGACCCATCACATGCTGAAGCAACAGGGACAGTATGATGCCTACGATCGCACCTACAGCCTAGAAGCTGACTGTCTGATCGGGGATTTCAATGTACTGTGGACGGCTCGCCGTCTCTGTGCGGATGAAGTGCGGCGAGATGCGATCGCGTCCTTACCTGCCCTCTCGCTTGAGCAAGCGGATTCCTTAATTCATCGCCTCGGTGATGCTTCAATTTTGGCTCCTCGTTTGGCAGTTCCATTTCAGCAGTGGGGAGCGTTGTTAGAGCATAACGGCTGGCGACAGCGCTTATATCAACGCCGGTTAGGACTTCCTGAGGCGTGGTCAGTCCAGCAATGGCTGCAAACTGGAATTTCTGATCTGGCTCAACAATTTGGGTGGGGCACAATGGACTTGCAGCCCAATCTCGCCCGTGGAGCCAATGGTGCAGCGAGAGTGCTAGTCCGGCAACTGACGATCGCTGGTAAGCTCTACGAGTTTTGCGTGTTTCAACAAAGTGAAGAGGTGTGGCGATTTGAATTGCAGAGTGCGTCGATTGGAGGTCTGATTCCAGGCGGGTTTAAGTTGCGGTTACTGACCGAAGATTTGATGCCATTTGAGAACAACGAAGACATCGCTACGACTGCCATTGAGCAACTTTATCTTGAAGTTTGTCTCAGTCCAGGAGATGCGTTGACTTGGGAAATCGAACCTTTGCCAGACAGCTATGATCGCGAAATTTTGCGGTTCTAAGATCAAGTTTTAAGGTCAGAGGGCGTGGATCAAATACCTCTTTGGGCTAGTTGCTGCATGCAACTCGGCTCAAGCGGCGCGTTTGTCATTAGAATTATTGGCAACTATCTGCGACAGAACCGACGATCGCGGCAAAGGTTGTTAATCTAGTTCTTTACTCTTCTCTTTAACAACGATGGTTTTAGCTCCGTTCCTTGGCGTTGCCGTACCTGCTGCTTGGCAAGCGATCGCGCAATTAATTGATCCTTCCTTTCTAGCAAAAGCCTTTTTAACGTTGTTTGTGGTGATTGACCCGATCGGGCTGATTCCGCTATTCATCACGCTGGCACGAGGTCGCACCGAAGAAGAACAAGCTCACATTGCCCGTCGCGCTGTTCTGTTCTCGGCAGGCATCTTGCTGGCATTTTCGTTTAGTGGCGCGTTTCTGCTACGCTACCTCGACATCAGTATGGAGGCATTTCAGACAACGGCAGGCATTCTGCTCTTCAAAATTGGTATTGATATGGTGTTTGCTCATCGCGAGCGAGAAACCAAAGAAGAAGAGCAAGAGGCGCAGATTCGGGAGGATATCAGTGTGTTTCCGCTCGCCATTCCGCTGATTGCAGGGCCGGGTACATTAGCCAGTCTACTGATCTTGATCAATGAGGGAAAGGATTACTCGCTTGGAACAGAGATCGTGTTAGCCGATGCCGCGATCGTACTGTTGATTGCTTACGGCTTGCTGCTGCTCGCGAATGTGCTGGCAAAACAACTAGGTCAGACCGGGGTGAACGTCGTCACGCGGCTGTTTGGCGTGTTGCTGGCAGCGCTGGCTGTGCAGTACATTGCCGATGGCGCGATCGCGCTGCTCAAAACTGGGCTACTCGACGTTTTACACACGGCTTAGTAAGCTCTTGATCACGATGCCCTTGATCACGATTTTAGCTGCCCTTCTCCATGCGTTGCTTTAACTGTTGGGCTAAGTATTGAACATGAGGACTCCTTAGCATCGTGAGGTGATTTCCTGGAATCGGACAAAGGTTGACCTCCTTCGTCAGCTTTTCCCAGCCTAACGTTGAATTTTGGTTAGTTTTGCTGGTTTTGAATAGCGTGATTGGACGGGAATACCATTGAGGACTGTAGCTCAGGAATGCCTTAGCATTGGCACGGTAAGTTTGAAGTATGGGACGTAAGGATAGCTCATTTAGCAATTGCGATTGGCTGTGCCAAGCTTCAGCGGGGTTCGCTGCGCGAAGTTCGTTGTCGCCCCTCGGTTGCCGCCGAAAAGACTTGAGGAAACTAGACAAAAATTGTGTGCTCTGAGTTTGAACCTGAGTTTGAAGAGAAGATTTGAGCAAGCAACCGTAATCGATTAGAAAAGGAAGCAGCGATCGCGTAAGGGTGGTTAGCACGTTGAAATTATCTCGGTAAGAGAGCTGATGCCCTGGACTTGCGGTATCAAGCATTGCCAGTAGTGCAACTTCATGTCCGGCTTGTTCAAGCTGCTGCGCCATCTCGAACGCAACTACCCCACCAAACGACCATCCACCAATGTAGTAAGGGCCTTCGGGTTGAATTTGGCGAATCGCTTTAATGTAGTAGGCTGCCATCTCTGCGATCGTCGTATGAGGTGAATGACCTTCTAGTCCAATCGGATGCAACCCATAAAACGGACGATTGGCTGTACCAAGCTCCAAAGTACTTTGAGCAATAGAGGTTTGATTCGCGGAGTCCGTTGGAGCGCTGAACTGTTGCGCCAACTGGTAATAGGGAAAAACAGTACCAAAGATGGGATGTACGCAAAAGAAGGGCGGCTTTGAACCTGTGGGCTGAAGCGACACCAAGCTAGGAATTTCAGACGCAAAAGTTGAACAATTCGCTTGATCAAGTTGCTGTGCTAATTGTTCAATTGTAGGAGCAAGAAATAAGCTAGAGAGCGGCAGCGCTCCAACTTGCTCAAAGTGCTGATGAATTCGATCCATCAGACGCATGGCTTTGAGAGAATCTCCGCCCATGTCAAAAAAGTTTTGGGTCACGTCTATTTCTGTGAGGCCAAGCTGCTCAGCCCAAAGTTTTGCCAGAGTTACTTCTGTCTCAGTCCGGGGAGCAACCGCAGCAGGATTAAGTGACAAGGTAGCAAGAGATTGGCGATCTATCTTGCCATTCGGTAACAGGGGTAACGTGGACTGAATGGCAATGACCGAGGGAATCATGTAAGCAGGTAATTGTTGCTGTAGAAATGCCTTTAACTGGGAACTTAATTGGGGCGTTGCGGCTGAATTTGGCACAACGCAAGCCACAATATGCTTTTCCTCAACCGTCTTTTCTGCAACTTGAACAGCGACCACCGCCGCCGAGATCGCAGGATGTTGTTTCAATACGGTTTCAATTTCTCCAAGTTCAATCCGATAGCCGCGAAGCTTGATTTGCTCATCTACGCGACCGAGAAATTGAAGGCTGCCATCAGAGCAATAGCGGACGCGATCGCCAGTTTTGTACAGGCGTGAATCAGGTTTGAACGGATTGGAAATAAAGCGTTCAGCCGTCAAATTGGGGCGATTGAGGTAGCCTTTTGCGAGTCCGTCACCGCCAATGTATAGTTCTCCAGGAACCCCAATCACCACAGGTTGGAGATCGGAATTGAGGACATAGAGTTGAGTGTTTGCGATCGCGCGTCCAATCGTTACGGTTTGGCCCACTTTCAGTTCAGCAATGGTTGACCAAACGCTGGTTTCAGTCAGTCCGTAAGCGTTGAAAAAACGGCGACGCGTTGCCCAGCGATCAACTAGCTCGCTCGAACAAGCTTCTCCAGCCGCGATGACGACTTTGAGATCGGGCAATTCGGGTAAAAGGGTGAGCAAAGCAGGAGGAAGAGTCACATGCGTAATGTGCTGCTCCTGCAAAAATTGAACCAGGTTTGCTCCTAATCGCGAAGCAGATTGGATTAAGTAGAGAGTTGCTCCAGTCGTCAATGCCATCACGATTTCAAAGATTGACGCATCGAAGCTAAGAGACGCAAATTGTAGAACGCGATCGCTCGGTTGCACATTGAAAATTTGGTGTTGAGCTTGAGCAAGATTAGACAATCCTTGATGAGTGACAAGTACACCTTTCGGCTGTCCGGTAGAACCAGAGGTGTAAATCAAATAGGCAAGATTGTTAGCGGTAACGCGGCTGAGAGGAGGGTTGCTGCCGAGTTGATATTTTTGCTGATCTAAGCAGATCACAGTTTGTCCTAATTCTACAAACCGATCGACTAGCGATTGCTGAGTGAGCAAGATAGAAACTTGAGCATCCTGGAGCATGAATTGCAGACGCTCTGTAGGATAGGTTGGATCGAGCGGAACGTAAGCACCTCCGGCTTTCAGAACGGCCAGAACCGCGATCAGCATATTAAGCGATCGCTCCACACAAATTCCCACCAACTGATCAGGAACAACACCCATTTGTTGTAAGGAATGGGCGAGTTGATTGCTGCGATCGCTCAGTTCACGATAGGTAAGCTGTTGGTCTGCAAAAACAACGGCAACGGCATCGGGAGTTTGATTGACCTGCGTTTCAAACCAATCATGTATACACCAGTCTTTGGGGTACTCTGCCTCAGTTGCGTTCCACTGTAACTGTTGATGTTGCTCGGCGGACGTCAAGATTGGTAGATCAGACAGGTGGTGATTCGGATTCGCCACGATGTTTTCTAGTAATGTTTGAAAGTGCTTCAGCATGCGTGCGATCGCGGCTTGATCAAATAAATCAGTGCGATAGACTGCCACAACGCCCAGTGTGTCTAAACATTCTACAATTTGAAACTCCAAGTCAAATCGGGCTGTACCCGGATCGACAGGCACAGGACTCAAGGTTAACTTAGGCAACTCTAATGACTCAGCAGGCGAGTTTTGTAGCGCAAATACCACTTGAAACAGAGGATTGCGGTTTAAGTCGCGATCGGGTTGCAAGGCTTCTACCAATTTTTCAAACGGCAAATCTTGATGAGCATATGCGCCCAATGCGACTTCTCGCACCTGGTTGAGCAAATCTAGAAACGTAGGGTTGCCTGATAGATTTGTTCGCAAGACCACGCTATTTGCAAAAAAACCAATCAAGTTTTCAAGTTCGCTGTGATTGCGATTTGCAATCGGAGAGCCGACAGAAATATCAGTTTGTCCGGTATATCGAAAGAGTAATGTTTGAAACGCAGCTAGCAGAGTCATGAATGGAGTCGCGTTTGCTTCATCGCTCAATTGAGCGATCGCTGACTTCAACGCTTTGGGCAACACTAACGCTTCACGTGCGCCCTCAAACTTTTCGCTAAACGCAGAGTGCAACGCAGGAACCACAGATTGGTTTTTCTCCCCTAGCCTCGGCAATTCCAAAATAGGAGCTGCACCCTCTAGTTTTTGTTGCCAGTAGGCGAGTTGGCTTGCCAACACTTCTCCCTGGAGCCAGTCTTGCTGCCAATGAGCAAAATCAGCGTACTGAATTGGCAACTCGGCTAACGGGGAAGGATGCCCAGCCGCGAATGCAATGTAGAGCGCTTCTAGTTCACGAATCAACACGGCGATCGACCAACCATCCGTAACAATGTGATGCATTGTGAGCAACAGCACATAGGTTGTCTGATCTAATTGCAGCAGCTTCACCCGCAACAGCGCGTCTTGAGCCAGATCAAACGGATGCTGAAATGCTTCAATTGTTAGTCGTTCAACTTCTGCTTGCTGGTCTGCTGGTCGCAAATTTTGTAGATCGATTACTGGCAGAGGCAAGGTCAACTGCGGCAGCACGACTTGCCTCGGCTGCCCTCCTATCATTTTGAAATTCGTCCGTAGAGACTCGTGACGGCGCACAATTTCATTAAACGTTTGCTCTAGAGCGGCGATATCCAGTTCACCGCTAAGCTGGACTGCAAGCGGCACATTATAAGCCGAATTTTCGGGCATCAATTGCTGGAGAAACCAAAGTCGCTGTTGAGCAAAGGAGGTTGGCAGGACGAAAACTTCGGCTTCTGAATCAGCATGAGAGAGCGTTTGAGTCATTTCGGATCGTTCTGAAGGGATGATAATTTGACACGATAACTCTCCCGCGAAAGCGGCACGATCGCGGGAACTTTGGATTTAACCATACTGTTTTGCAAGCGTTCAATCTCGTTTGCTAATCCGTCTATTGTTGGCGTCTCAAATAAGCTACGTAGGGGTAACTCAACCTCAAAGATGTCACGAATGCGAGAGACCAGTTGAGTTGCTAACAGCGAGTGCCCCCCCAGTTCAAAAAAGTTATCATAGACACTGACCTGCTTTAGACTCAGCACAGTACACCAAATCTCGGTCAGCCGTTGTTCAACTTCAGAGCGGGGTGGTGCATAGGCTTTAACGGATTGAGAGCGATTCCCCTCAGGCTTAGGCAAAGCGCGACGATTGATTTTTCCATTCGGAGTTAATGGAAATGATTCCAGAACGATGAATTGGTTAGGAATCATATAATCGGGCAGTTTTTTACTTAAGTGCGATCGCAACTGAGGAACTAAATGCGCTGCTAACTTAGCATATAGAGGATTATTAGCATAAGACTGCCAAGAATTAGAATGCTTTACTAACGGAAATTCAGGCGTTGTTTTATTGTCATTGTGAATAAACAAAACATCATAATGTCCAGCGCTAGAAACTGACTCACACAACCGAATCGTATAAGGTAATTCGTTGATCAGCGATCGCAAGGCTTCAGGATCTACGCCTGATGTACTCTGCATGCTGCGAAATTCTCCGACCGTCTCAGGAGCTTCTGCGTCCTCTAACCATTGCACCGCTTGCATTGCATGAGACAACCGCGCGTTTGGAATTTGAGTGATTCCTAAAACGTCGGGCTGTTCGTGTAGAAGCTGCTGCACACTGGAGAGACTTAAGCGATCGTTCGTCCAGTTCAGCCACGTTGGAGAATCGGTTGGAGCCGTGACTTCGGTTCCGATATGCAGCGTCACGTTATAGCGAAACTGCGTCATTTCATTGTGGTGATGTCCTTCGGTTAGATCGATTTGAACGTAAGTGATTTCAGGAAAGCGATCGCGCAATGCCTGAAAAAAAGCGGGGTCAATCACGAGTTCTGATTCTCGAAGGATTTGGGTCTGAACTCGTTGCCCTAGTTGGGCTTTATCCAGCGACGATTCTGCTTGATAAAGCTGTACCGAGGTGTGAAACGCTTTTAACAATGGCAAACTCCGAATGTCGCCCAAGAAGATAAAGCCAGACGGAGTAGATGAGCCTTCAGGGGTGCGCAACGCCTGAATTGCACCTTCTATTACCTGCACCAAATACTCAATGCTAGGAAAATACTGCACAACCGAATTGAGAATCACCGCATCAAAATTTGGTGGTATTCCATCAAAATCAGTTGCCACTTTCTGCAGCAGTTCGACGTGTGGAAGTGAGCCATTAAACAACTGCTGACCAATAGAGCGAAGGCCAACCTCAGAGAAGTCGGTTCCGCAGTATTGGGTACAGTGTGGAGCAAGTCGGAACAACATCAGCCCTGTACCACAGCCAATTTCTAGCACTCGCTGAGGCTGTAATGACAGAATGTAGTCAACGCGACGATCGACCCATTCCTGAATCTGTTTAGCCGGAAGCGGTTGTCCGGTGTAGCTACTGTTCCACCCAATGATATTAAAGGTTGGATCAGCCGGAGCAGGCTGACCGTAGGTTTCTTCATACAGCATTTGCCACTGTAACACTTGCTCAGCTTGCAATTCTGTTGTTTGATCGGCGTCAAGGGGGCCAGGGCGTTGCGTCACATACGCAATTAAACGAGGGTCGCCTTCATGCTCATCGGCGATCGCGATCGCAGCTTGCACTGCAGGATGTTGCGCTAACGCTGTCTCAACTTCTCCAAGTTCAATTCGGTAGCCGCGAAGATTGACTTGTTCATCCAACCGACTGAGAAACTCTAACTGTCCGTTGGCTCGATAGCGCACGCAGTCACCAGTTTTGTAGAGTCGTGATTCAGGGTTAATCGGATTGGCAATAAAGCGTTCAGCCGTTAGCTCAGAACGGTTGAGATAGCCCCGCGCTAGGCTGTGACCACCAACGTAAAGCTCTCCTTTTGCGCCAAGCGGCACGGGTTGAAGATTGGCATCGAGAACATAAAGTTGCGTGTTTGCGATCGCATCTCCAAGCGTTGGAACGTCGCCTGTGATTTGTCCTGATGTTGCTACAACCGTTGTTTCTGTCAATCCATAGTTATTCACTACGGGAAATGGCAGGGCAACGGGTAATTGACGCAGTTTGTCACCGCCCGTTAGTAGGAACCGCAACGCACTACTGTTTGACCAATCGAGATCAAATATTTTCTCAGCTAAGGGGGTAGGTAGAAAGCTAATTGTGATTTGTTGCTCAACCATCCACGCCTGCAAGTGCGCAGGTGAGGTTCGGGTGATGTCGTCGGGAATGTGAATGCTGGCTCCAGCCGTAAGATAGGGAAATAGTTCCCAACCACAAGCATCAAAGGCAATTCCAGCGACTTGAGTCGCGCGATCGCTTGCCGAAACTTTAAAGGCGTGCTGATGCCAAAATACTAGATTCAGCAAACTTCGATGTTCGACTAACACTCCTTTGGGCTGACCTGTGGAGCCAGACGTATAGATGACGTAAGCCAGATTGCTCGCCGTAATGCAGGTATTGGGATTTTCCTGACTATAAGCTGCAAAGGTATCCCAATGATCAAGACAAATAACGCGCTGCTTCAAAGAATCGCAACCACCAGGGAACCGATCGATTAAATGCTGTTGAGTCAGCAAAATTACAGCTTGAGCATCATTTAGCATAAACGCTAATCGCTCTGAAGGATAAGCTGGATCGATCGGCAGATAAGCACCTCCAGCCTTAAGAATAGCGAGTAATCCGATGAGTAAATCAGGAGAGCGATCGACACAGAGACCAACGGGAGTTTCAGCGGTAATGTTATGTAATCGTAAATAATGGGCGAGTTGATTACTGCGACCGTTTAATTCGCGATAGGTTAGCTGCACCGTTGCAGAAGCGGTTGCAAGTGCATCTGGTGTGCGTTCTACTTGAGCTTCAAATAGCTGATGAATACACTGATCTGTAGCGTATGGAACCTGAGTGCGGTTCCATTTCACTAGACGTTGATATTCATTAGTGGTAAGAATTGGTAATCTTGAAATCGATTGATTTGGATTTGTGGTAATGCTAGTGAGTAAAGTTTGAAAGCTCTGGAGCATCTGCGCGATCGTCGCTGCATCAAATAAGTCCGTGTTGTAAACCGCGAGTACTGTCAGTTCAGTTGTGCCGCCTGTCAAATCTCCCAAATGCGTAGAATGGCTGACATGAAACTCCAGATCAAATCGTGTTGTTCCCGGATCAAACTCGATTGAATTTAGTATGACTCCAGGTAACTCTAGTGCTTCTCCGGGCGCATTTTGCAGCGCCAGCACCACTTGAAATAATGGGTTGCGGCTCAAATCGCGATCGGGCTGAAGTTCTTCGACCAACCGCTCAAACGGTAAGTCTTGGTGAGCATAGGCATCAAGCGCCACTTGCCGCGATCGCTCCAACAATTCGATGAATGTTGGATCACCTGACAAATCGGTTCGCATCACCAAACTGTTTACAAAGAAGCCAATCAAGCCTTCGATCTCACTGCGATTGCGGTTTGCGATTGGGGAACCGATCGCAATATCTGTTTGTCCCGTGTAGCGACACAGTAGCGTTTGAAAGGCCGCGAGCAACGTAATAAACAGCGTTACGCCTGAATCCTGACTCAAGGTTTCTAGAGCATGGCTCAGATCGGCAGAAAGTGCTAGCGATCGCGTTGCCCCTCGGTACTGTTGAACAGCAGGTCTGGGTCGATCTGTTGGCAAGTCTAGCGTCGGTAAATTCTCAAGTTGCTGTCGCCAGTAGGTTAGCTGAGACTCTAAAACGTCTCCCTGCAACCAGTTTCGCTGCCAATGGGCAAAATCGGCGTACTGGAGTGGTAAATCGGTTAACGGAGAAGGTTGTTCATTCGCAAAGGCGCTGTATAGCGTCCCCAACTCGCGCACCAAAACCCCGATCGACCATCCATCTGAAATGATGTGATGCAACGTCAACAACAACACAAAGTCTGCTTGATCGAGTTGTAACAATTTCACTCGCAATAGCGGAGCTTGAGCCAAGTCAAACGGCTGTTGAGACTGAGCGATCGCGAGCGTTTGCACCTGAGCAGATTGCTCTTCTGAGCTTAGAGATCGTAAATCAACCACGGGCAGCAACAGCGTAATATCAGGCGCAATCACCTGTACTGGGTGGGTGTCTTGCATCCGAAAACTCGTGCGGAGCGTTTCATGGCGACGAACAATCTCGTTAAAACTTTGCTCTAGCGCAACAATATTGAGCGCTCCCGTCAACCGCATTGCCGTTGGAATATTGTAGAACGCATTTCCGGGAACAAGTTGCTCTAGAAACCACAGCCGCTGCTGTGCAAAAGACAGTCGTGGCGCTGAGGTGCGCTGAGGGGATCGGTGAAATTCGGACGGTTGGAGTGTCGTTTTAGCGTGGTGCAGAAAAGCGATCAATTCTGCTTTGCGATCGCGAATCTCGTTCTGTAAATTTGGTGTGAGAACCCCTTCAGGAGCATTGCAGCGTAGTTTATCCCCATCGGCAGAAACCTGAATATCCAGACTTCGCAGATAAGCTAAAAATTCGACTGTTTTCAAAACTCGACCTCCTCACGGGAATCCTTTGCTTCTAGTTCGTCGCGCTTGATCTCAGTAGGATGCACGGCGGTCGCCCAACGAACGGTCTCAATATACTCTGCGACCTCCGCGACTGTTGGCGACTCAAACAGCAGTTGTAGAGGAACGTCCACCTGCAAGCTGTCTCGGATGCGAGACGTAAGCTGCGTGGCAAGTAAGGAATGTCCGCCTGAGGTAAAGAAGTTGTCATAGAGACTAACGGGTCGCCCTAATACCTCTGTCCAAAGCTGCACCAGTGACGTTTCGATCGGCGTTCGCGGCGCAATCGGTTCTACCTCAGGATAAGCTACGTCTAATGCTGCCAAAGCTTGACGATCAACTTTGCCGTTTTGCGTCAGTGGCAGGGCATCCACTTCCACAAACCTCCACGGAATCATGTATTCCGGCAGTTTTGCTTTTAGAAATTGGCGTAGCCTCCCCTTTTGCACCCCTGCTGAATCTAAGACGACATACGCTACTAATCGCCTATCTGTGGGCGTAATTTCTTGAACCAAAACAATGGTTTCCCGGACAGTTGAATGCTCCATTAGGGCACGCTCAATGTCTCCTAGCTCAATCCGAAAGCCGCGAATCTTCACTTGATCATCGCCGCGACCTAAAAACTCTAAGCGTCCGTCGGCTCGATAGCGTACCCAATCTCCTGTTTTGTAAAGCCGCGAACTCCCACAAAACGGATTGGCAATAAAGGATTCCGTTGAACCGCTCAAATAGCCCCGTGCTACGCCCTCTCCGCCAACGTACAGTTCACCCCTTGCCCCAATTGGGACAGGCTGTAGATGGGTGTCTAACACGTACAGTTGCGTGTTGGCGATCGCGCGGCCAATCGTTGGTGCTTCTCCCGCAGAAACCACGCCCGATGTTGTCACGACCGTATTCTCAGTCGGACCGTAGTTGTTCACAACGGTAAACGGTAATGAAGCGGGGGGCAGTTGACGGAGCTGATCGCCGCCAATCAGGAGCGATCGCAACGACGTACCCGACCAATCCAGTGACCATAGTGACTCGGCAAGCGGCGTCGGTAGAAAGCCGATCGTAATGCGTTGAGCAATGAACCAATCTCGTAATTTTTCTGGAGATAGCCGAGTCACTTCGTCGGGGAAGTGGAGACTGGCTCCGGCGGTGAGGTAAGGAAAAATTTCCCATGCACAGGCATCAAACGCAGGAGCCGCAATTTGGGTGGCACAATCGTTCTGTGAAACTTGAAACGCTTGCCGATGCCAACTCACTAGATTGAGCAATCCTCGATGCTCGATTTGAACGCCTTTTGGTTGACCTGTTGAGCCAGAGGTGTAAATGACGTAAGCCAGATCGTCTGCTGCAACTTGACTGACCGGATTGTCGGATCTGTGCTGTATTTTTCCTGAATCCTGCGACGCAAAGTTCGCAACATCAATCACCTTTAATCGCTCATCTTTTAATCGCCTATCTAAGGCCAGCAAGCTGTCGCCCAGATGAGATCGCGTCAATACGATCGCGACCCCAGCATCGTGTAACATCGCCTTCAAACGTTCATCTGGAGAATGAGGATCAAGGGCAACGTAAGCTCCTCCAGCTTTGAGGATGGCTAACATGCCTATCACCCATTCGCAAGAGCGATCGCAGCATAGCCCCACCAATACATCCGGTTTCACGCCGAGCCGTTGCAACTCGTGCGCCAGGTGATTGGCTCGCGCATTTAACGTGCGGTAGGTCAACTGCTGCGTCGAAAACTGGAGCGCAATGCAGTCAGGTGTTTTCTCAACCTGCGCCTCAAACTGCTGATGCACAAGGCATTTCTGTGAGTAGTCAACTTCAGTCTGATTCCAATCGATCAGTACTTGTTGCCGTTCTGTGGCTGACAATAATGGTAGTTCTGCGATCGCTTGATCAGGGTTCGCCACCATTCCGGCCAACAAAATCTCAAAGTGTTGTAGCAAACGCTCGATCGTCACTGCATCAAATAGATCGGTGCTGTACTCTAATGATCCCTTCAGCCCCTGTCCGGTGTTCTCGAACGACAGCGTTAAGTCAAACTTAGCAACCTGGCTTTCGACCTCCATATAGTCCAGCGTTAGCCCAGTCAGTTCTAGCGGTGGAGTCGGAGCCGATTGCAACGCAAACATCACCTGAATCAAGGGCGTGTGGCTCAAACTCCGCGTTGGCTGAAGCTCTTCGACCAAGCGCTCAAACGGCAGATCTTGATGGCTGTAAGCATCTAGCGCAATCGATCGCACCTGATGCAATAGCGATCGCACCGTGGGCTGACCCGATAAATCTGCTCGCATCACCAATAGATTGACAAAGAATCCGATCAATTCTTCGGTTTGGCTATGGTTACGATTGGCGATTGGCGTTCCGATTGCTAAATCGGTTTGTCCCGTATAGCGAAAGAGTAAGATTTGAAACGCTGTCAGCAATGTTACAAACAACGTCACTTCAGTTTGCCCACTCAGATGTTCTAACGCCTCGGTCAAGCTCGGAGACAGCTCTAAATATTGCGTTGCTCCTCGATAACTCTGAACTGCCGGACGGGATCGATCGGTTGGTAGATCGATCGCAGGCAAACCCGCTAACTGCTGTCGCCAATAGTCTAGCTGCGTTTCCAGCACGTCACCCTGAAGCCACTGCTGCTGCCAATGGGCAAAATCTGCATATTGAATAGGTAGCTCTGGGAGCGGAGACGGGTTTCCATCAGCAAAAGCGGTATAGAGCATACCTAGTTCTCGCATCATCACACCCATTGACCAGCCATCTGAAACAATGTGATGGAGGGTGAGCAACAGAATGTGATCTGTGGAGTCAAAGCGCAGCAATTTAGCCCTAATTAGCGCTCCTTGGGTCAGATCAAACGGGTGTTGCGATTCCTCCAAAATTAGCGGCTTATAGTCTGGTGAAGATGAGTCTAGTGAGCTTTGTTGAACATCTACCACAGGCAAAGCAATCCTCTGCTGAGCCGCAATCACTTGAACGACCTGTCCATCCACCACCCGAAATGTCGATCGCAGCGTTTCATGGCGACGAACAATCTCATTTAGGGCTTGCTGCAAGGCACTCACATTCAGCAACCCTGTAAGCCGAATGGCGGCAGGCACGTTGTAAACGGCACTTTGCGGCGATAACTGATCAAAAAACCATAAGCGCTGCTGAGCAAAAGAGGTCGGAAAGAGATAGGCTTCGGTTGAGGAAGGATCAGTCGGGATTGCTTTTGGAGTCATTCCCAATTTATAGAAGTGATTGCTCGCAAGCGAGACAGAATTTAACTTAATTTTAGATACTCAAGAGTGTTAAGACGGGTAAGCATTGATCTAGATGACGCGCTGATTTCTTTGCTTCTCTCTTTAGGTGGATCTCAAGATAGATCTCGCCTTTGAATACGCTTGCCCTTGCTGAAGTTAAACCGCGTTGAAATTAAACCGTGTTGACACGAAACAGAGCGTAAACCATCAATACAGAAGAAATAACGCCCACTTTGCGCTGTAGAGTGAAATTGGTTGCGGGCAAAGAACAATGGCAGCATCTTCTGGTTACATTCTGGCACTCGATTTAGGAACAACAGGAAATCGCGCGTTTCTGTTCGATGCGGCGGGCAGTGTCATCAGTCAGGCATATCAGGAATTAACTCAGCACTACCCGCATCCTGGATGGCTAGAACACGATCCGCTTGAAATTTGGCAAACTACTTGTACCGTGATCCAGTCGGCAGTTCAACACGTTGGGATACAAGCTTCAGACATTCACGCGATCGGGCTAACAGTTCAACGTGAAACCTGTTTGCTGTGGGATAAAACTACTGGGCAACCGCTTTACAACGCGATCGTATGGCAAGATCGCCGCACGGCCCCCCAGTGTCAGCAGTTGCAGGAGCAGGGCTACGCGGCAGAGATCTTAGACCGAACGGGACTCGTGATGGATGCTTATTTCTCTGCCACGAAATTAGCTTGGCTGTTAGAACATGTCGTTACGGCTGATACGAACTTAGAGAATGTGCTTGCAGGCACGATTGACACCTGGATTTTGTGGAAGCTGACAGGGGGCAAGGTACATGCAACCGATGACAGCAATGCCAGCCGCACGATGTTGTTTAACCTCACGACCCGGCAGTGGGATGCTCAACTGCTTGACCTATTTGGCATTCCGGCACATCTGTTGCCTAATATTCAACCCAGTTTGGGATATTTTGGTACGACCGATTCTGACGTAGTAGGGGCAGAAATTCCAATTACGGCAATTCTAGGGGATCAGCAAGCCTCTCTGTTTGGACAAGGGTGCGATCGCGCCGGTTTGGTGAAGTGTACCTACGGAACGGGTAGTTTTTTGGTTGCTCATACCGGAACTCAGATCGTCCGTTCTGATCAACTGATTGCGACCATAGCTTGGACTCAAACTGATGCGACGGGACACGAGAGCGCGAGCTATGCCCTAGAAGGCAGTATGTTCACAACAGGAGCGTGCGTTCAGTGGTTACGCGATGGTCTTCAGATCATTCGCACAGCGGCTGAAACCGAAGCTTTAGCGCAACAAGTGCCCGATAACGGAGGAGTCTACTTTGTGCCTGCGTTTAGCGGCTTAGGCGCACCGCACTGGGACATGGGAGCGCGGGGGGCATTTTTGGGGCTGACCGGAGGGGTACAGCGACAACACATGGTGCGCTCTGTTTTAGAAGCGATCGCATTTCAGGTCAAAGAAGTGGTAGAAACCATTCATCGCTCTGGTGCTGTACAGATCGAGCGACTGAAGGTGGATGGAGGTGCTTGTCAGAACAATTTTCTGATGCAGTTTCAGGCAGATGTTTTAGGCATTCCTGTCGAGCGACCCAAGATGCAAGATACAACGGTACAAGGAGCCGCCTTTGCCGCAGGATTGGCAAGCGGATTCTGGCAGAGCAGCCAAGAATTAATGGATCACCGTCAGCTCGATCGTGTGTTTGAACCGGGAGATAGCGATTATGCGATCGCGCATTTTAGGATGTGGCAGAATGCGGTCGAACGGGCGAAGCATTGGACGAGCTAAGGTCTGTGCCTTGAAACAGAAACTCCTCTACTAGTGCCCAAGGCCCGCCCTGGTACTGCCAGAGCAGCAGTCCTTCTCCGACTCCGTTGAGGGGTTCCCACTCCTCGGTGAGTTGCTCGTACAACTGCTTTGCCTCGTCCGACGCAACCTTGTTCTGGAGAGTGATGTGCGGTCGGTAGCCTTGGCGATCTTGAGCCGTGAGCCAGTCGCTCCATTGGGTTGCCAACCGTTGATGGATCCGCCCCAATTCAGGAGCCTGAACTTCTACCGCTACTCCTTTGCCTAAAAACCGGGGCTTCGGAAATTCGAGAGGCAGGGTTGGAGTTTGTGAACACAGCGTTTGCACCGTCTGCCGAATGCTCGATTCCTGCTCACCTGGTAGCGCATGGAAGAGGCTGATGTGGGCAGGTATAAAATTTCTGGTGGGAGGAAAGTGCTGCTGACGCAACTCGTTGAACCGATCAAAGATGGATTGGTCTAATTTGAGGGTCAGAACGAGAGGCGGAGAAGAAGACATCATCGGCAAAGGTGTTCCAAGGCTAACACCGCCTACTGTACCGGAGAGTTGAAGTCATGCCATCCCCTTCCCGAAGCAAGCAAGTGCGATCTTTGTGGACTTAACTTTGCTAAATTCCTCAGAGCTTCGCAGAGCGAATTGTAAAACCCGCTGATTCCCCTTACCCGCTAATACCACGGCGAAATTCTGCTACGGCTGCTCCTTCATCTGTTTCAGCCATTAGCACACATCGATTGAGCAAAGCAATATTTAACTCCTCTAAGCCTGGCAATTCGCTGCGATCGATCCGCTCATACCGATTTTCCCGAAGATGGTAGAGGCTGAATACACCATCCTCCCAAAACCAAACCTCAGGGACTTCTAGCTCTTTGTATCGAGCTAATTTGCCCTCACCACCGCTACTAAAGACAACTTCAATTGACAAGTCAGGAATCGGTTTAGAGTCACCAATGCAATAAGATTCATCCGCTTGAACTGATGCCACGCCTGCTTTTTCCTGGGTCATGGATCGAGTGGGTTTGAAACGAATCCCTTTTACTAGCAGAAACGTCATGACTAGATAGCCAATGAAGCTGGCAAACATTTCGTGATCACGTCCTGGCATTAGAATTTCAACTGTTCCATCGTAGTAAAACAACCGAACACCCGGAAATCCTTCAAAGCCTTTCTGGATTAGTTTAAACTGATCCCAGGTATGTCCACTGTGAATCATCCGTTGTTCAGCCGTACCAAGTACTTGAGTCATTGTGGTTACTATTTCCTCTTTGCACTTGCTGTTCAACTTTGTACCCACTAATCTTTGTAGCCACTGTTGATGCAGATACGATAATAATATCCATTTGCTTAACGCGGCAGAAAAAGAGTTATAGATTATCCAAAATTTGTCGAATCACCCGATAAATCGATTCGAGTTCATCCGTGGTAATGCAGTAAGGCGGCATCAGATAAATGGTGTTGCCCAATGGACGAATCAGAAATCCCGCGTCTAGAAATTTGGCTTTTAGAATGGGCGCGATCGCATTGAAATAGCCGTCTGTTCCGTCTGTTTTCACCTCCATTGCCGCGATCGTGCCGCAGGTGCGGAGGTGTTCAAGTTTCGGATGCCCTTGCAGATACTGCACCAAGTAGCGACGGTGATGCGTCTCCATGTCTTGAAAGCCTTGGGGATGCTGTTCAAGGAGTTCTAACGAGGTTAATCCTGTCGCGCAGGCAAGCGGGTTGCCCGTGTAAGTGTGACCGTGATACAGCGCTTTCGTCGCGTCGTTGCTGTAGAACGCCTCATAAATCGCGTCAGTTGCCAGCGTTACCGACAGGGGTAAACAGCCGCCTGACAGCCCTTTAGAAAGACATAAAATATCGGGCGCTGTCGCAGACTTCAAACAGGCAAACAGCGAACCTGTACGACCAAACCCCGTCATTACTTCGTCATAAATTAGCAGAACGCCAAATTGACGGGCAAGCTGGGCAAGAGCTTGCAGAAATTGGGGGCGGCACATCCGCATTCCGGCGGCTCCCTGGATTAGCGGCTCAATCACGATTCCGGCATGATGCCCTTGTTTCAAAAGAAATTCGATTTTATCCAGCGTTTCGGATTCTTTAGCTTCAACCTGCTCGTCTCCATCAAACGTCGCTGGAAACGGAACCATATCGGTTTCAAACAGTAGAGACTGGAACGCCTGCCACCAGGGAGAACTTTTGCCGACTGACATCGCCCCGATCGTCTCGCCATGATAGCCGCCCTCAAAGCTAATAAAGCGCGATCGCGGCTCTCCCCCATTGTGCCAATACTGACATGCCATTTTCAGCGCCACTTCAACCGCCGTTGAACCATTGTCAGAAAAAAAGACGCGAGTTAGAGAAGCCGGAACATGGGTTAATAATTTGCGGGCTAACTGCTCGGCGGGTTCATGCGTAAATCCAGCAAAAATCACCTGTTCTAACTGCTGTGCTTGCCGATACAAGGTTTCAGCGATCGCAGGGTGAGCGTGTCCATGAATTGTCACCCACCAGCTAGAAATGCAGTCCATGATGCGCCGCCCATCATCCAATTCCAGCCAAATGCCTTCGCCCTTGATGACATTGAGCGGAGGCGCGGCAGTTTTCATCTGAGTGTAGGGTCGCCAGATCGGGGAATCAGAGTTGAGCATGAATTCACCAGAGAATGTGTCCTGAGACGAATGATCGTACCTTGCCATCGGCGCATTTCAAGAGAAGATGTCCGCGATCGCTAATGCCGCCTGCCTCGCCTGAAATCTGTTTATTGCCCAAATCCACCGTGATGAAGTGCCCAAGCAAAGCATCCCGTTGGCGGAGTGCGGGTAATAGTGCTGTAAGTCCAGGGCAGTCATCCGCGTCGCGTTTCTCTAATCGCATCAATTCTGAGGCTTGCAGTAAGTAATGCCGCAACCGCTCCAGCAACAGGAACTCGTCGGGCACGATCGGCGAGATTTGATGTAAGCTGACGGCCCGCCCGATTAGCGCTTCGCGCACCTCCGAAGCAACTGCGCTGGTATCCAATCCAGCTTGCTCAAACTCGACACAGCGATTGAGTCCCACCCCGACTACGGCTCGTCCCATTCCCCGACTCGCGGTTCCGTCGGAGTTGTACTCGGAGTTGCACAACGGGCTAATCGCTTCACACAAAATTCCTGCCAGCTTTCGCCCGTCAAATAAAACATCGTTTGACCACTTTAAGCGCAGCCGATCTTTCAAATCGGGTAGCAAATCTTCGATCGCATAGATCACCGCCAGTCCTGCTGCCAAGCTTAATTGGGGTAAATGCACAGTAGGAATTCGATCGAGGACAATGCTGGCCGTCAACACGCCAGGAGGGGAATGCCAGATTCGCCCGTGCTGTCCCCGTCCAGCAGTTTGCTGAGGCGTAAATACCACATCCCCATGCTGCAACCGGATTTGGGTTGTCTCATTTGGGTGGCGTGAAGCATTCATTGCCCAAGTATTGGTGCTAGGGCAAGACTCTAGCCAGTGCAACCAGTTAGCGACATCGGAAAGCGGCATGATGGAACCTAGAATGGCAATTTGTAGCTGTCGCTACAATCTTGTGGACTAGTTTACAGTTATCTACCTAAAGGATCAGTTGCCTTAGAGATTTAGCTGTGCTAAAAATCTAGCTATTGCCTAGGAAGCATGTCAGCAGAATTCTAACGTAGGGGTAGGGTATTTCAGCAAGTCTTTGAAGTTTGGCCTAGCCATCTTCTCCAGAGTTGCGCTAATCGCATCACATTTAATTTTTTGCTTCTAGGGTTCCGGTCTGGCTTACGAGCCAGATGCCTGGTCCGAGAGAAGCAGCCGCTTTTAGATCTGCAACTCCATTAGAGTTCAGAAGCGGTCACACGGCGGGACAAAAGCCCGGGAGAGCCAAGCAACAGAGGGTTACTGTTGTCGGCTTCCTGGGCTTTGTTGTTTGGATCGTTGTTTGAATCTTGAATCGTTGTTTGGATCATTGTGTTTGAATCATCGTAACTGGAGGACTTTATGGGACACACCGCGTCTACTCAACCAAACGCCGCCATCGCGTCAAACCTAGTACTTTTAGACGAAACCGTACCGGGTGGTGCGTATTGGCAGGGCGTAATCAAACGCGGCAATACGCTGCGAGTCACTGATTTAGCAGGCTCACACGGCGTGTCGTTACTTGCCTACAACGCCGACAATCCGATCGAGCGGCTCAACGTCGCTGACACCTCCAAAATTCAGTTCAACGCCTTTCTCAAAAAAGGCATGGTGATCTATTCCGATATGGGGCGCGTGTTGTTCTCCATCACGGAAGATACGTCTGGCTATCACGATTTGTTGGGTGGATGCAGCAACGCCAGCCGCAATACCGCGAAATATGAGGGCGGCGACTTTTGGCAAAATTCCCGCGACCACTTTCTCAAAGCACTAACGCGCCGAGGTTTGGGCAAAAAAGACATCATGCCTAATCTCAATTTGTTTAGTCGCGTTGCGATCGCTCCAGACGGCAAGATGAACTTTGTAGAAGGTGGCGCGGCGGATAGCTTTATTGACCTGCGAGCAGAGATGAATGTGCTGGTAATTCTCTCCAACTGTCCGCATGTGCTTCACCCCAGTAACATGTTTAACCCAAAACCGATTCAAGTTACCATTTGGGATTCCCCTGCATCCGAACCTGACGACTTGTGCCGGACAGCGAATCCTGAAGCAATTCGTGGATTTACTAACACCGATGCGTTGTTCGCGCAGTAATTCCCTTTGGCTAAATTTACCTTTGCCTAGCAATCTATCTATTATTCATCTAGACATTGCATTCTTTGTAGGAGAACTAAATCATGATCACTGCTGAACATGTCCTTGATCCCGCTACTGCGATTTACGACGAGGTGTTACCTGCTAGACATCCCTGGGCTCATGTGGTGAAGCAGGGACAGATTCTTCGCATTGAAGATTTGGGAGGAAATCAAGCGGTCGATTTTTTGGTGTATAGCGCCGATGATCCATCCGAGCGATACAGCGCTCAAGATACAACTGTCGCTCAAGGCAACATCTATTTGACCACAGACAGCAAACTGATTTCCAATGATGGTGGCGTCCTGATGACCATTCTGAAGGACACTTGCGGACGACACGATACATCTGGTGGAGCGTGTAGCTGTGAAAGTAATTCGGTGCGCTTTGGTTTAGATAAAAAGTACCAGCACGCCTGTGTGGAGAACTTTCTAACAGCGCTGGCTCCTTACGGGCTAGGCAAACGCGATATGGTCAGTAACATCAATTTCTTTATGAATGTCCCGATATCAGAAGATGGCACATTAGAGATTGTTGATGGGATTTCCGCGTCAGGCAGTATTGTAGATCTGCGGGCTGAGATGAACGTGCTGGTTGCTATTTCTAATTGTCCGCAGATGAACAATCCCTGTAATGCTTACAATCCCACTCCGATTCGGTTAATCATTTGGGATGCGATGTAAGTCGCAACAGAGAAGGCAAAAGAAAAAGCGTTTGTCCCTCTGTTGTGTTGCCCTTGATTTACTTTGTCAATTCCTGTGGTGACACAATTTCCTTGCCCTCATTCTCTATTTAGGAAGCTAATTCTTGTTCCTGCTCCTAGGGGAGCAGGCTAGGGTGAGGGCAATTGAAGATTTGTTAGTCAACTGGCCTCTATGCCGTCTTCAAACTCCTGAGTTCAAAAGCACGTATGTTCAACAAAATTCTGATTGCCAATCGGGGTGAAATTGCCTGTCGGATTATTCGCACCCTCGATCGCTTAGGGATCGCTTCTGTTGCAGTCCACTCAGAAGCGGATGCTCACGCAAAACATGTGCTCATGGCAACAGAAGCGGTGTGCATCGGTGAAGCCGCCGTAGCGAAAAGCTATTTGAACTACGATCGCATCCTAGAAGTAGCAAAGCAAACCGGGGCGGAAGCCATTCATCCGGGCTATGGCTTCTTGAGCGAGAATGCTGAGTTTGCGGAGGCGTGTGCGCGAGCCAATATTGTATTCATTGGACCGACGCCCGCTCAGTTGCGTCAGTTTGGTCTGAAGCATACTGCGCGGGAACTAGCAGAGGCAAATCAAGTGCCCCTCACGCCAGGAACGCCTTTGCTAGAAAGCTTAGAGGCAGCCCAGACCGCCGCGATCGCAGTTGGTTATCCAATTATGCTGAAAAGTACAGCAGGCGGCGGCGGAATTGGATTACAGGTATGTCACACCGAACATGATCTAACAGAGGCGTTTGAGAAAGTTCAACGCTTAAGTCAAAGCAACTTTAAACAGAGCGGAGTATTTTTAGAGAAATACATTCAAACGGCTCGACACATTGAAGTGCAAATCTTTGGAGACGGGAACGGCAATGTTGTTGCTCTCGGCGAGCGCGATTGTTCAGCACAGCGTCGCAACCAAAAAGTGATTGAAGAAACGCCTGCACCAAACATCACTGATGAATTAAGAAAAGAACTGTCAGATGCAGCCGTACGGTTGGGAAAAGCTGTTCATTATCAATCGGCGGGGACAGTGGAATATGTGTTTGATGTGCAAACGCAGCAGTTTTATTTTTTAGAAGTCAATACGCGCTTGCAAGTTGAACATGGCGTTACTGAAGCCATTAACGGAGTCGATTTAGTCGAGTGGATGGTCAAGCAGGCATCGGGCGATCTGTTTTCCCTGTCAGAGTTTCAGTATCAGCCACAAGGACACTCGATTCAGGTACGGATTTACGCTGAAGATCCAGCGAAAAATTTTCAACCGAGTTCTGGTACGTTGCATCAAGTCACATTTCCCGACACGGTGCGCTGCGATCGCTGGATCGAGACGGGAACGGAAGTCACGCCCTACTATGATCCGCTGTTAGCAAAAGTGATTGTTCACGCAGACAATCGTGAGGACGCGATCGCGCATCTCAAAACAGCGCTCGACGACAGCCGCATTGATGGCATCGAAACTAACCTGGCGTATTTGCGCCAAATTCTAGACGATTCTAGCTTCAATAGAGCAGACCTAAGTACCTGCTTTCTAAATTCCTTTCACTATGCGCCGCTCACGATCGACGTTCTGGATGCGGGAACCTATAGCAGCATTCAAGACTATCCGGGACGGGTTGGCTACTGGAATGTCGGTGTGCCGCCGTCAGGCCCGATGGATCATCTTGCGTTTCGATTGGCGAATCGGTTGCTCGACAACCCAGAATCGACAGCAGGGCTAGAGTTTACGGTTACAGGCCCAACGTTGCGCTTCAACACCGATACTGTCATCTGCCTCACGGGTGCTGAGATGAAAGCAACGCTGAATGGTGAAGCCGTACCCTTTTGGAGTGCTGTTCCCGTTCGGGCGGGAAGTACCTTGAAGCTAAAAGGCATTCCGGGAGATGGCTATCGCACCTATTTAGCGGTTAAACATGGGTTCGATGTCCCCGATTATTTGGGTAGCAAATCGACATTTGCGTTGGGCAAATTTGGCGGACATGCAGGACGAACCCTGCGTCCGGGAGATGTCCTGAAGCTGAATCAGTCGGCTGAAGTGGAACACGCAGAGCCTACGCTGCCGACGGCACTGATTCCGACCTACACCAACCATTGGGAAATTGGTGTCCTCTACGGTCCTCACGGTGCGCCCGATTTCTTCACCGAAGAAGATATCGATCTGTTCTTCTCGACCGATTGGAAAATTCACTACAACTCAACACGCACCGGCATTCGGTTGATCGGGCCAAAACCGAAGTGGGCACGTTCTGACGGCGGCGAAGCTGGACTTCATCCGTCTAATATTCACGATAATGCCTATGCGATCGGCACCATTGATTTCACGGGCGATATGCCAATCATCTTAGGGCTAGATGGTCCGAGTCTCGGCGGGTTTGTCTGCCCTGCCACCATCATTCAGGCAGAACTGTGGAAAATTGGACAACTCAAACCAGGCGATACGGTTCGATTCTACCGTCTAACGTTTGCAGAAGCTTTGCAGCGTGAACTGGCGCAAGATCAGCAAATCGCAACGCTAGAAGTCACGCCGCCATTGCGATCTATCGTTTCCCAATCCATTCATTCTCCCATTCTCCATTGCATTCCTGATTCTCCTGATCACATTGGTGTCACCTATCGACAGGCAGGAGACAAGTACGTGCTGATCGAATACGGATCTCAAATCCTCGATCTCAAACTGCGCTTTTGCGCTCATACCTTAATGGACTGGTTAATCGCCCATCACATACTGGGAATTTTGGATCTCACGCCCGGAATGCGATCGCTGCAAGTCCACTACGACAGTCGTGTGTTGTCACAACAAGCGTTGCTCGATGCTCTGATTGCTGCCGAAAACGAATTGCCCTCCGTTATGGAAGCAGAAGTGCCGACACGAATCGTGCATCTACCTTTGTCCTGGGATGATGAAGCAACACAGTTAGCCATTCAGAAGTACATTCAGTCTGTGCGTTCTGATGCGCCTTGGTGTCCGAGCAATATTGAATTTATTCGTCGAATTAATGGACTAGAGAGCGTCGAGCAGGTTAAAGAGATTGTCTTCAGCGCCAGCTATTTGGTGATGGGGTTAGGAGATGTATATCTCGGCGCGCCCGTTGCCACTCCACTTGATCCGCGTCAACGCTTGGTAACGACCAAATACAACCCCGCGAGAACCTGGACACCGGAAAATGCGGTCGGCATTGGTGGCGCTTATCTCTGTGTGTACGGGATGGAAGGTCCGGGCGGCTATCAATTTGTAGGGCGCACGCTGCAAATGTGGAATCGCTTCAAACAAACCGCCGATTTCAGTCAACCGTGGTTGTTGCGCTTCTTCGATCAAATTCGGTTTTATCCCGTTTCGCATGAGGAATTGCAGCGCGATCGTGCTGCTTTCCTAGAAGGAAAAGTGCAGCTTAAAATCGAAGAAACTACCTTTAGCCTCAAGCAATACTACGAATCTTTAGACGCGATCGCGCCTCAAATCACTCAGTTTAAAGCGATTCAGCAAGCCGCCTTTAATGCAGAGCGCGATCGCTGGGCAGCCGCCGGAGAATTTGAGGCCGAAGCCAAGGCAGAAGAAGCGCTAGACGCGGCAGATGAAGTGGCAGAAATTATCTTACCGCCCGGAACAGACGCGATTGTCGCTCACGTTTCGGCGAATGTCTGGCAAGTGCTGGTTAAGCCTGGAGATGCGGTTGCAGAAGGCGATCAACTGATGATTTTAGAAGCGATGAAAATGGAAATAGCGGTCATCGCGGATGAACCAGGCACGATTGCGGAAGTGTTCTGTCAATCAGGGCAGACGGTGACGGCAGGACAAGTTCTGGCGGCGATCCAGCTTGGGGATTGAGCAAGAGCGATGAGGAATGAAGCAAGATTGAATTCATCCCTTGCTTAACAAAAACCAATCGTCATAACAGCATTACTTGAAAGGACAACAACGGTATGGATTGGACAGAGAGTTTAGACCTGCGATCGCTGGCTCACCGATATGCAACAGGACAGACCACTCCGGAAGCTGTGATTAAGCTCGTCTACGATCGCATTGAGCAGTACGCTGATCCGGCGGTGTGGATTTACCTCGCCCCGATTGCTCAGTCGTTAGCTCGTGCCAAAGCCCTTGCCGATCAAGATCCTCGCCGCCTTCCTCTGTACGGAATTCCATTTGCGATCAAAGACAATTTAGATTGGGCAGGCATTCCCACAACCGCAGGCTGTCCGGCTTATGCCTATACTCCAGAACGCAGCGCCACTGTTGTCGAGCGACTATGCGCGGCTGGTGCAATTCCAATTGGCAAAACAAACCTAGATCAGTTTGCTACTGGATTAGTAGGAACTCGCACCCCCTATGGCGTTTGTCGGAACCCATTTCATTCAGATTACATTCCGGGCGGCTCTAGCGCAGGGTCAGGAGCCGCCGTATCTGCTGGACTCGTTAGCTTTGCCCTAGGAACGGATACGGCTGGCTCAGGGCGGGTTCCAGCAGCGTTCACGAATATCATTGGCCTTAAACCAACTAAGGGCTTAATTAGCACCCGTGGTCTCGTTTCGGCAGTGCGAACTTTAGATTGTGTGTCAATCTTTGCTCTGACGTGCGAAGATGCGGCGGCGGTGCTGCAAGTGGCGGGCGACTACGATGCAGAAGATGGATTTTCGCGTCAACCAACCGTAAACGCATTGCCAGAAATTGCTCAATTGCGTGTCGGCATTCCCAGCGATCGGGACTTGACGTTCTTCGGCAATCACTCCGCAGAACAGCAGTATCGAGATGCGATCGCTCATCTCCAAACCTTGGGCTGCACAATAGTGCCAATCGACTTCCAGCCCTTTGCAGAGGCGGCTCAACTGCTGTACGGCGGGGCATGGGTAGCAGAACGGCTCGCCGCGATCGCAGACTTTCTGAACCCTGCCCTTATGAATCCGACTGTGTATGAGATTATTAACGGGGGCAAACGCTACGATGCTGTGGATGTTTTTCGTGGGATCTACCGCTTAGCAGATCTGCGTCAGTTAGCCGATGCCCAGTGGCAAGCAATGGATGTGTTAGCCGTTCCCACCACGGGCACGATCTACACCGTGGCAGAAGTCGAAGCAGAACCGATCGCGCTCAACAGCAATCTAGGACGCTACACAAACTTTGTGAATCTGCTGGATCTTTGTGCTGTGGCAGTACCAAGCGGGTTTCAATCGAATGGACTACCCACTGGCTTAACGCTGATCGCGCCTGCATGGCATGATGCCTCTCTCTGTCGAGTGGGAGCCGCCTATCATGATCTTCTGGGTGGCACTCTTGGTGCGACGAAGGTTCCGCTAAGGAGGGATGAGGGATGAAGTAAGCACAATCATTCTTTCATTCCGCATTGTTCAACCAACAGATTAACCAGTTCAATCAACAGAGTTGAATCAACAGATCAATCAAAGTTTCTTTCGTCCCTCAGTCCTTTCCAACTCCATTCATTTAGTAAGTGACGACGCTATGACCTCTCAATCTTCTCCACTCGAACGGATAAAAGTGGCGGTCGTGGGAGCACATCTCACCGGACAGCCGCTCAACTATCAACTGACGGACGAAGGGGCAACCCTAGTGCGTGCCTGCAACACTAGCCCGATCTATCGCCTCTATGCTCTGACCGGAGGAACTATCCCTAAACCTGGCTTGATTCGTCAGCGCGAGGGGGGTAGCGCGATCGCGCTCGAAGTGTGGGAACTTGCGATCGCGGGCTATGGGCGCTTTGTCGCTCAAATCCCGTCTCCGCTTGGCATTGGCACTCTGGTTTTAGAAGACGGCGAAACGGTTCAGGGCTTTATCTGCGAGTCTTACGCTGTGGCAGACGCCCGCGATATTTCTCACTTAGGCGGCTGGCGAGCGTACCTCGACCAAATACGCCAAACCGAGTCTTAAGGTTTAGCCGCAAGATTTGCCACAACGGCGACTAGCTCTTCTGGTGAAACTGGCTTAGGAATATGGGTCTGGAACCCAGACAGCAACGCTTGTCTCCGGTCTTCTTCTTTGGCATAGGCCGTCAGCGCGATCGCGGGAATTCTGCCACCCCGCTCGGCAGGCAATGCTCTAATTTGGCGAATCAGCGAAAAACCGTCCCGATCGGGCATTCCCAGATCGGATACCAAAAGATCAGGCTTAACTTGACGTAGCGCGTTGAGGGCTTCGACGGCTGATGTGACGGCAGTAACCTCAGCGCCCGCCTGCTCAAGAATGAAGGTGACGAGGGCGAGACTGTCAGCATCGTCATCGACGGCAATCACTCGCAGCCCGCTTAGGGAACCCATCGGCTGAGTTGCGATCGACGACGGCTGGTTAAGAGAGGAGGGTTGAACCTGTAACCCTGGCAACCGTACGCTGAACGTCGCGCCCTGTCCCGTTCCCCCGCTGTCTACTCGTACCGTTCCCCCATGCAGTTCGACTAAATGACGCACAATCGTTAGTCCTAGCCCCAGCCCGCCCTGCGATCGCGTCGTACTGCTATCGGCTTGACGGAACCGCTCAAACACGTGAGGCAGAAAATCGGCGCGAATACCAATTCCAGTATCCTTAACTTGGATCTGAACCCACTCCTCTACTAGCTCTAACCAAACTTCAATCCGTCCAGATGGAGGCGTGAACTTAATCGCATTGGAGAGCAAATTCCAGACCACCTGCTGTAAGCGATTTGCATCTCCAGAGACAAGACTTGCATCAGGATCAAGTAGGGTTTGAATGTGAATGGATTTTGCGTCGGCACTGGGGCGCACCGTATCGATCGCAGCCGTAATAATGGAGGGGAGCGAGACGGGCTGAAGATTCAGGTGTAGCTGTCCGCGAATGATGCGAGAAACATCAAGCAGATCATCAACAAGCTGCGCCTGCGTTTTGGCATTGCGCTCGATCGCATCCAACGCTCGAATGCTCGTCGAAGCGTCTAATTTCCCTTGTTTCAACATCTGCGCCCAGCCCAACATTCCGTTCAGGGGAGTGCGAATTTCGTGAGAAAGAACTTGCAGAAACTCGTCCTTCATCCGGTTAGCCGTCTCTGCTTCTACCCGCGCCGCCTGCTCCCGAATGCGCTCTGCCCGCTCTAGTTCTGCTTGTTTGCGGAGTCGAGACATTTCGAAACTTGCCCGCACTCGCGCTAAAAGTTCGCGAGCGGAGAAGGGCTTGATCACATAGTCATCTGCCCCTGTTTCTAACCCTTCTAGCCGCGATTCTTCGCCAGCCCGCGCCGACAGCAAGATAATGGGCACTTCTCTTGTTGCAGGATCAGCTCGCAACGCTTGGAGTAGCTGGAGTCCATCCAGCTTTGGCATCATCACATCGCTGAGGATGAGATCGGGCAGTCGGGATGTGGGGTCAGAGTTTGACTCCGCAATCAGCGCGATCGCGGCTTCCCCATCTGCGGCAATCTCCACATCATAGTGGGGCTGAAGCAGCCGTTTGAGGTAATCGCGCATGTCGGCATTATCGTCCACGACTAGAATGCGCGATTGGCTCCGTTCTGTCCCATTGTCTGTTCTGTCTAGACTTGTTGCCTGTTCATGCGTCCGAGGCGCGAGTTTAGTGTTTTCAATCGGGTTCTCATTAGTGTTTTCAACCGGGTTCCGGGGCAACCAGCGCAACGCTTCTTCCAGATAGGGCAAGGCTCTAGTTGATGGGAACGCTTCTTCCAAATAAGGCAAGGCTCTAGTTGATAGGGGTGAACCGTCAGTTCTTCTAGAATCAGTGCCCGTTTGGAGTGCGGCGCTTGGTAAATGAGCGCAACCTGTTGGAAGGGATACCGTAAAGCTCGTTCCTTGATTCACCACGCTGCGCACCGCGATCGCGCCGCCATGCAGATGCACCAGTTCTCGCACCAGTGATAACCCAATGCCCGATCCTTCAAACGTGCGTCCTCTCGCTCCCTGAACCCGATGGAACCGCTCAAATAGGTAGGGCAGTTCCTCAGCCGGAATGCCTGTTCCTGTATCCCGCACTTCTAGCTCAACCCGATTGGGGCGTTGTCCGTCTCCGTCAGAACTGCCAACCCAACGCAGTGCAACAGCAATCTCTCCTTCAAACGTGAACTTAAAGGCATTGGAGAGCAAATTCAAGACAATTTTTTCCCACAGATCGCGATCGACATACACGGCTTCTGGTAAAGAGGGACAGTCTACAGTCAACCGCAGACCCGCTTGATCGATTGCCGATCGAAAGACGCTAGCGAGTTCTGCGGTAAGGGTTGCCAGATCCCTTGGCTCAAAGGTTGCTTGCGTCCGTCCTGCCTCAATCCGCGAGAAATCGAGGAGGGTGTTGACCAGCTTCAGCAGACGTAAACTGTTGCGATGCAGCACTTCAACTCGGCTGCGCTGCGGTGGGGGAAGGGGATGCTCAACATCGGCCAGCGCATCTTCAGCCGGGGCGAGCATCAAGGTTAGAGGCGTGCGGAACTCGTGAGAGACATTGTTAAAGAACATGGTTTTGGCACGGTCTAGCTCAGCGAGTGCCTCGGCGCGCCGTCGTTCTTCTTCGTAGACCTGAGCGTTGCGAATCGAGACTGAAACTTGACTGACGAGCAACTCATAGAAGGATCGATAGCCTTCATCGAGGGCACGGTTGGGGCTAATGCCTGCGACTAAAACGCCGAGCGGGGCAGTTTGAGTAGACGCCGCGATCGGCATGACCAAAGCAGAATGAACAGCCTCATCCCACGGGCCGCCCGGTACGGTTATCGAGCGATCGAGGGTTTCAACGACAACGGTTTCACCGGCGGCTACCCGCGCCAATGACCAAATTTCATCGGAGGAGGCTGTGATCGATCGTGGAGTGACATCATCCTCGTCTAGTCCTACCGAGGCGCGTAAAGTCAGCGTACCATCTGGTTCTCGCAAGTAAAGCAGCGCAAAAGGGACATCGAGCGGATGCAGCCGAATCGCCGCGACTACATCGTGACAGGTTGCCTCAACACTGCGAGTCTCGCCTGCTTTCGAGGATAAATCGCGCAATAGCCGCAGCCTCCGCTCTCCCAAAACCTGCTGCGTCACTTCACTACACACGCCCAGCATGCCGACGATCTGCCCTGCATCATTCTCGGCGGGGGCATGAGAGACGCTGAAATAGGATTCTTCTCGATAGCCCGATCGTTCCAGCACGAGCAGTAAAGCAGGAGTCCAGTTGGCACGTCCCGTTGCCATCACCGTTTGAATCATAGGGCCGAGGGTGTCCCACGCCTCGGCAAGCGTGATGCGGATGTCGAGTCCGAGGGCAGCGGGATGCTTATCGCCAATCAACTGTGAGTAGGCATCGTTGTAGAACTGCGTAAATTCGCGTCCCCACGTCAGCACCATTGGGTAGCGTGAGGCAAGCACCGTTTTGATCAGCGATTTAAAGCTTTGCGACCAAGTTGCGATCTCGCCAAGGGGAGTTTGCGACCAATCAAAGGAGCTGATTCGGATCGCCATCTCACTTCCAGTTCCGAGTAATTCACAGCGGGGATATGTCAATCCCTCGGTTTCGGTTGTTATCTTAGTTGTTGTCTCAGTTGAAGCAGATAACGGCTCGGGCTTTTGCTCAATCGGGTGCTGCATGGCTGGAAAGAAACTCTACTTGATGGAGGCAGATTGTTGGATGGCTTGTCACAGTATCCTCGCTGCTACGATGTGCCCCTAGTCACCAGGAGGATAATGCTACTCAATTATAAAGCTTGATAAATGAGACGATTGATCTTCCTTTTGGTTTGAAGATGGGCTGGGTCGAAAAAAGAATACGCTGCGAGAACTCTGTCATTTATCACCGTTCTCGTTTACCTCACCTTCAGTCAAATGTATTACTTTTAATATAGATCTCATTGCATTGAATTACTCATAATACTATTACGACTTAAATATTTATATTGCTAATTTTATCAATATAAATTCGCTTTATTCAAATTCTAATAAGTGATTTTTCTAATAATTTATTCATAAATCTCACGGCGTTTTTTATTGACACCTTAAACAGATTTTTCAAATTTTCTTTCCGAATCATATTCATTAAAATCGCTATTTAAGGTGTGCAGAGGATGAGGCCTGTGTTTCCTACCTAATCGTCATTTCGGTTTCTACGACCCAACTGCGACGAGTACCCAAATGGGCACTGCCAAAACGCTCTTGAGTTTTTAGGATGAAATCACCAACGGCTACTCGCGTTGATGCACCGCTAAAACTCAAAACGTTTGTGGATTAATGCGGTTCCTTCAGAGTTGAGCCTTGCGCTAATCGCTTTAATCTAAATCAAGGAAACTAATATGCCTACATCGATCACTCGCCTCGATCGCCTACCTCTCGATCGCCTTCCAATTGAACTTCTAAAGCCCACCGCCACAGATACCTCTGGAGCACCCGAACCAGACAATAGCGAAATTCGGAAGATTGCTAACGACGTGCTTCAAGCCGTGCAGTATTCCTTTGCTTCGGTTGCTGCTAATCCTAATCAAGCAGTTCGTGCCGATACGTTAGAAGAAACATTTCAGCAGACGTTCAAGCGCATGGATGCGGTGAAGCTAGAGCAAGTGCAGACAAAAGCGACACAACTCGTGAGCGCTGCACCAGAATTGCGAACTACTCTATTTGGACGATATGGACAACTTGAGAGTAAAGAGTTTGTGAGCATTGGGTTCGACCGTGCCCATGAAGGACTCGCTCCTCTCGCCATCGATCAGAAGCTCCTCGGCATCAGAACGCCCCAACTTTCGATTCCCCAAGGCGTTGGACGAATGACACCCGAAGGACTGTTGATTCCGGCGGCAAACCTGCCTCAGGGGTTTGAAGATTTTGAAGATGCGATCGACATGTCGACTCAGAGAGCGGCAGACTCTCATGTTTACAACGCAGAAAAGCTTCAAGAAATTTGGGGACCAATCTACTCGACCGATCCATTTGCGGGTGCGGGCGCAGACGAGTTTGAGGAGCAAGCCGTTACCGACAAATTAGCGTTCTACGTCACCCGCGTTAAGTGTGTGGATGAAACCAACCCTGAGTTCTGGGGCAGCGATGAAATTGCGATCGCAGGCGTGTCGGTCGATGAAGACGGCGACAGCAAAAAAATCTCCGAACAATACGTGGGAGGCGGATTTGATGATGGTGATGAGAAGAACTATTCTCCCAATTGGAACTATCACTGGTTCAGTATGCAAGAAGGCAACTATTGGCCCAAAGCTTACAAAATCGCGCTGATGCTTGCCGAGAAAGACAATGGTGGACTCTCAACTGCTCTCAATACCGTTTGGGAAAAAATTGGTGAAAAGGTGAAAGAAGCGATCGCGAAGGCCATTACGGGTGCGCTTTCTGGATATGTTGGTCCTGCTATTGCCGCCGCCATTGGTCAAGCTATTGCTTGGGTCGTGGACAAACTTGTTGGTTGGATTATTAGTGCATTCCAAGATGACATTTTCCCAGTCTTCACCGCAAGTTGTACTGTACCTAGCTTTAATGCACGGTGGAACTATCCCAACGGCACATGGGGCAGCCCCACATCTGATGTGCGTACTGCCCATTTCTATGGGCATGGTGGGCACTACATCGTCAACTACTACTGGAAGCTGTACGCCTAACTGTCTGCCAACTTTAAATTGCTCAGATTGATTAGGACTAGGGAGAATGGGCAATCGTTGATTCCATTTCTCCCTTTTCTTCCCCATTTCTCCATCTGAATCCTGGTAGATAAGGAACAGAGATCCATAACAAGCCTCCTATGAGCATTACTCTTCCTCTGGCTGTCATGCAGCAACGGTTAAAGAACGTAACCGATCTTCGCCAATTGCTGCATGACTTTACTCTTGCGACTAACCGTTCCCCATTTCTCTATTGGGATGCCGCTCTAGAGCAAGAAGATGGGGCTGGTATTCGAGTTGCCTTACTTGACTCCGGCGTTCAGTTACAACATCCGTTGCTAAAAGGCGCTCAGATACATGCACGAGACTTTACAGGTAGTGGCAGTGTATTTGATCGAAGCGGACACGGAACTAAAGGGGCAACATTACTGGTGGGGCAAACGGATTTGAGAGGGCTTGTGCCTGCCTGCACATTGCTAGTCGGTAAGGTTTTGGGGGGCGATCGCGAGACTAGCGCGGCTGCGATCGCTCAAGGCATCCGTTGGGCGATGGCTCAAGGCGCTCAAGTGATCGCGCTCCCTCTGGGTCGGCGGCAGAGTTCACCGCTCGTGAAGCAAGCCGTGCATCAAGCCCTGACAAAAGGCTGCAAGATCTTTGCGGCGGCTGGAAATTATGGCGTTGATGTCTGCCTATTTCCAGCCCGATTACCAAGTGTAGTTGCTGTCTCAGCCACAACTTTAGCGGGTGTGCCCCTGTCTTGGTGCTGTCAAACTCAAGTCGATTGTTATGCCCCTGGACAAGATGTTTTTCCTAGCGACCTGGCAGGGGGTAGTAGTATTAATGGCTCGTCAGCCGCAACAGTTCTGGCAGCAGGAGTCGCGGCACTACGAATGGCGAGGGAAGCAAAGATGAGAGATGTAGATTGGCTTTCATCGCTCGATCAGACACAGTTTACTGGCGCTTCGTCGTCAAAGTAGAGATGAGGAATGCTGACCTCATCCCTTTCTAAATTCACCAATCTTCAAACTGAACTTTAGTATGAATAGTACCCCACCATTTCAGCGCGTGTCGCTGCAAGAAACCCTATGCTTTGTTCTTAGCCTGAGTGCAGCAGAAGCCCAAGCCGTCCTTGAAAGACGCCTAGTTGTGCCAGCGAAAACGATTTGCGATCGCACGCATCTAGATCGCGTCACGGTCGATCGCGTGTTGCAAAATCCCGCCGCTGTTCGGCAACTCCGCTTAAACCCCAACCGCATCACCTCCACTCAAATTGCTCGGATTCCTCACCTCAAATCTGAACGGGCAAAAATCGTGGCCCAAGGGCGGCCATATTATGCGATCGCAGAACTAGAAGCGGCTACTGCGCTCCCTCGCGCTCTATTAGACCAATTATTTCTGATTTCTCCGCTGAGCTATCAAGATAAACAAGCGCACAAGGAAATCACGTTTACGCCTGTTTTGGGACGCTACTTGATTCCAGCAAAAAGCGATTTAGAAACCACTGATCCTTTGGAAGCGACAGGCTATGTCGAAGTGTTGCCTTCCTTACCAGAGTTTGACTTTCGGATTGTGCAACCCAGCGAATTTGAAGCCGATCCCGCTCCCCATGATCTTAAGGCTGCTTTTGCCGGCAATGTTCATCCCGTATTGCGAGACGCCGAAGGATTTGAGCGGTATCTTGTGCCTGGATCGCTCGACTTGTGGATTCGGCCCGATATCGCTGAAGCCCAGTGTCGGTCAATGATTCAAGCCTTGGGGTTTCAAGTGACAAATGCCATACCTGGAGTGGGGTATTACCGCGTTAAGTTAGGCGTCATGCCAGACGATCGGGATGTAGTTCGGGCGGTACTTGCAGCGATTGATCGCGCCCAGCAGCGAGACGACGTTCTCTTTGCTGAAATCGATCAGGTCGGATTTGAAGATTTTGGTTTAGATCAATCGGTTGTAGCGAACGATGAGGAGTTTGAGGAGTCCGATCGCTTTTGGAACTACGACGCCATTCATCTCCCAGAAGCTCATCTGATTACAAAAGGATCACCAAATGTCACGATTATTATTATCGATAGCGGCGCTCGTATTGATCATGAAGCGTTGCAACCTGCCTTTCGTTCCGATTGGCAGACCTTAGATCTCAATTTCGATTTGGGCGTTCTCGATAGTGAGCGATCGCCCAATGAAGCGGTGATTGCACATGGTACAAAAGTTGCGGGGGTGATCAGTCGGCAAGATGCTGCCGCGTATGCCGTCGCGCCTAATTGTCGTATTCTGCCGATCAAAATTCCGGGTCAGTTTGCCTCTCCAGCTTATGGGTTAAGAGCCGCTGCAATCCGTCAGTCACTGGGCTATCTCCAGCCCGGAGAGCGGGCGGTGATCAATCTAAGCTGGCGGACCAATGGTGAACACATTGGCATCCGGGAGGCATTGGTCGAGGCACAAAATCGCGGGGTTGCTGTGGTTGCTTCTGCGGGTAACTATGCCCCTGGTGCTGCTCAACGACCCGATGAACTCCACTATCCGTCTGCTCATACTTACCGCGCTCCGCAGTTGACCAATCTTTGCACCGTCGCCGCTGTTGGGGTAGGCGATCGCAAGGCCAGCTACTCTTACTATGGGCAGCAGAGCATTACTGTCGCTGCACCGGGCGGTGAAAAAGGCAGCGCAGGAGCCGGAATTTACACGACATCGACTCCAGAAAAATATGCGTACACCTGCGGGACATCCTTTGCAGCGCCCCATGTTGCAGGTCTGATTGCGCTGTTATTCTCGGTCAAACCTGATCTGAGTGCGGCAGATGCGATCGCAATCATTAAAGACACTGCCGATCCGATCGATGCGGTCAATGCGGCTTATGCCGGGATGCTGGGTGCAGGTCGGATCAATGCACGGGCAGCACTAGAGCGGCTTGTTCCCTCGCAAAATAGAACCTATACAATTACTGCAACTGCCGGATCGCACGGTCGAATCACTCCTATCGGTTCTATCGTGGTTCAGCACGGAGCGGATCAGACCTTTGCGATCGCGCCTGACGCTGATTACCAAATTGCAGAACTGTTGGTGGACGGCAATTCAATCGACATTGCCCCGTCTTATACCTTCAAAAACATTACGACGGCTCATGCGATCGCTGTGCAGTTTTCTCCCCAAGGGGCAGAACTCAGCCATTATGATTCAGCAGGTCGATTGAACATTAATTTGGCAACGCTGGCAGAACTAATGACCTTACCTTCTATCGGCAGTTGGTTAGCCGATCGGATTGTGAAATATCGCGCTACTCACGGCTTCTTTAGCAGCATTTGGGGACTCTCGTTAGCAGGTGTGAGTGCCTGGACGATCGGACAAATCAAAACCAAGATTACGGTCTGACGATTGGGATGCACAAGGCATTTAGAATCGGCTGAACTTGAGGAATCAGTTGACGTTGTTTTGCAATCAGCAGTATGCCAAGAATGCCGCCGTCTTGTTGAAAGAGCGCGTTGCCTTTGGCACAGTGAAGCTGACCGCGAGTCCTTGGCGTAAGGCTGCTTCTATCAGAGGTAGGTTATTAGGCAGGTCGATTGTAATTTGCACGATTTAGGCTCCGTGGTTGGGGGTTTCACTCATTTTGTCGAGATAGGTGATGGCTGCTTTTGACCAGACGCTTTCTTCTAGGTAATGTTTGACAATTTCTCCGAGGGTGGCTTTGATGGCTTGAAGATGACGCTCTGGATTGAGAAGTTGTTGACGGAGTGTGACAAGAGGATGGGTTGGGGATTGTTGAATTTCGGTAAATTCTGCGTCGAGGATAGTGAGGGCTTGAGATTCTGTGGTGACTTGGGGATGTTGCGTTTGGAGTTGAGTGAGCAAGAGTTGGAGATCAGCGATCGCTGTTTTGATTTCGGGATCCGTGGAATGGTTGTGTTCGATGTATGTGTCCACTTGCTCAAAGATTTGAACTTTTTGGGCGTTGGGGAAGTTGTATTTAGATGAGTTGTTCATTCTGGATGCTCTTAAATTAAATTTCTGGGGAGTCTGAATTTTGTTGTGAGGGATCGAATTGAATTTCAGCACGGGTGATGATTTCTCGGACTTCATCGGCGGTAATGTCAGGTTTATCTGATTTTGAATAGATGGTGACGAGCAAGATTTGCGCTTCTGTTTTGAGGTAGTAGATCATGCGATAGCCGCCGCTTTTCCCTTTCTGAACGTCGCTGTTTTTGACTCTGACTTTGAAGAGGGTGTAGTTCATGCCGGGGATTTGATCTCCAGGCAGTTCACCGGATTCCAGTTGGGTGATGATAGGTTGGATGTCGAGCCGAATGCGGCGATAGCGTTTTCCGAGTTGACGAACTTCACTGGCAAAGCGAGCGCTGACGCTGACTTGGATAGGTGGATTAATCGACATTCATGTTTTCCCAAAGTTGAGAGACGGGTTTGGTTCTCCCAGCTAGGACATCTTGCCAACCTTGATAGAGTCCTTCTCGAATTTCTGCGATCGAGGTGTCTTCGGGATCTTCTTCGGGTTCAGTGACGAGGACAATGACGCGGACTCGACTGTTATGGGCAAGGGTAAGGGGTTCGTCGAGCGTAAGTTGTCCATCTTCGGTGAGGGTTGCGGTAGTTTCGATCGCTTTCATGGTTGATTCTCCTGGGTTGGTTTTCGAGTGAGATAGAGGGTAAGTGTAGTTCTATGATGGCGGGTCTTTTGGTAGGGCTTCGTGGTATTGATCGACTTGTTCAAAGATTTTAGCTTCGGTGGCGTTGGGGAAGTTGTAGATTGTGGCGGGACGATCGCTGTTTTGGCTTTTTTGTCGAGCGGACTTCTGTTCTTCTAAGTAGGACTGATAAATTTCATAGTTGTAGTATTTGCAGTTCTCTTGGATGGCGAGGATGGTGCGATGAGCATCTTGACCTGAATCGGATTGGATTAAGGTTAGGAGATGAGGGAGATGTTGAGCGATCGAGTTTGTGTATTTCTTCGCGATCCCGCCTAACGCAGCTGCCGCAATCCTACGCACATCGGAATCGGAATGTTCCACGAGTTGCAGTAATGCAGGAATTGCCTGTTCGCTGCTTATGTTGCCTAACGCATTTATCGCACTCGAACGCACAAAGGAATCGGCATCTTCCACGAGTTGCAGTAATGCAGGAATTGTCTGTTTGCTGCCTACCTTGCCTAACGCCTCTGCCGCCCTCCAACGCACAAAGGACTCGGCATCTTCCACGAGTTTCAGTAATGCAGGAATTGCCTGTTCGCTGCCTACCTTGCCTAATGCCTCTGCCGCCCTCCAACGCACAAAGGAATCGGCATCTTCCACAAGTTTCAGTAATGCAGGAATTGCCTGTTCGCTGCCTACCTTGCCTAATGCCTCTG
>NZ_JCACKG010000221.1:0-2963 GCF_059505265.1 Myxacorys chilensis
TAGGCGCCCCAAGCCACTACGTGAGCACCGGCCACGCGGTTGTGCAACAACGCCTATTTCAACCAGGAAGAGGTCTATCCCTGGCCCGATGGCGCCGGCCTGCCCGACTGGCGGGTGGCCGGGCACGTGACCGAAGGCTCGGGCGGCTGCGGGGGCACGGCTCTGGGCGGGGTGGCCGCCAGTGGATCCGTCGCCGGGAACTGATCGGCGCGACAGGGCTGGCGACCGAAGGGGCGGGCCGCGAGGTCGGCCTCTTCGTCATTGAAAACCTCAATCCGAGGCGGCGTGCGACGAGGGCAGGGCGGAGGCGCGGCCCCCGAGCCCTGTCCTTCGGCCCGTGCGCCCTACCCCCTGTCGGCGGGCGCTGCCTCGGATTTGCGTCGAACCTTCGCGAAGCGTCCACGGGCGTCGTCCCGCGGCCCACCCCCCGCCCCATTCCTGCCCCAGGCCCCGGCGAGCCTGCGAGGGAACGGGGCGCCGGGGGGTGCCCGTGACCGACAGCCGACAGGAGCTCGCCATGTCCCGCCGCGCCGGCCCTTCCGCCAAAGCCCGCCTGCTGTCCATCCTGCTGGGGTTCGCCCTCTTCGGGGCCGCCGGGGCGATGACCCACGCCGGGCCTGGCGAGCCGCAGTCGCAGGCCGGCTCACCCGCGGAGCCCCGCCTCGTCTGGGACTGGCAGCGGGGCCATGCCGAGGCCCGGCCCCGCGCCGACCGGATGGAGGTCGCGCGCGCGGTGCAGCGGCAGCGCCTGGGCACGGGAAGCTGGATCTGCTCGCCGGCCGGATCGGGCATGACCTCCCAGTGCATCGCGCGCTGAGGCAGCGCGGCCCGGGCCCCCGCGGCGGTCCTTTGGAACGAGGCGGTCCAAGCGGTAGGCTGGGGGAAGATCTCGGCCGCCCCAAGAAGGCCGCCATGCCATTCGCCGCCTCGCTCGGCCACCTCGCGGTCCGGATCGATCCGGCGGCCGAGCCGGTGGACGGCGTCTCGTTCGTGCTGCCCGTGCACAACAAGGCCGAGAACCTTCCCGGTTTCCATGAGGAGCTGACCGCCACGCTCCAGCGCACGGCCAAGCTCCACGAGATCATCCTCGTCGACGACGGCTCGCTCGACGGCAGCGCGGAGGTCATGGCCGCTCTCGCCCGCCCGCGATCCGGCCGTGAAGCTCCTCCTGCCGCCGGTTGCCCTCGTGCCTGGCCAAGCGCCGGATCCGCGCGGTGACGCGGGCGCCGATCCGCGACCTCGGCTGTACGCTCAAGGTCATCCGGCGCCCCTCCCCGGCCGAGCTCGAGCTCTACGGCGACATGCCCCGCTTCGTATCGATCTGATGGTGCAGCGCGGCGCCCGCTGGGTGCAGGTGCCGAACAACCACCGCCCCCGGATCGCGGGACGGACCAAGTACGGGTTCTGGCGCACGGTGGTCGTGCTCCTCGACCTCGGCACTCTCGAGGACCTCCTCGACTGCTCGGCCCATCCGATGCGGCTCTTTGGCGGGCTGGGGCTGCTGTCGCTCGGGCTTGCGGTGCTGCTCCAGCTCGTCTCGCTCGACCTCAAGCGAGGTGCTCGTGTGGATCGACTACGGCCGTTCGGCACCGCGGACCCACCACTCGGTGCGCGAGGACCGCAAATTCAAGGCCACTTGATAAAATCCTAATCGAGTCCAGGCTTCTTCCCCGTGCGGAACCGGGCAACATCCCGCCGCATCCTGGTTAATTCCGGGCGTGTATCGGAGGGATGATGGTCCGCACGCTGACGTCCTGCCTGCTGCTGGGCCTGGCCCTCGGCCCCTGGCCGGTTGTCTCGAGATGGAGATGCCGACGGTGGCGAGCCTCAACGGCATCCCCTTGACCAACTACCGCTGCGCCGACGGGAGCCTCGTGCAGGTGGCCTACGACGAGGTGCGTGCCCTCGTCCGCATCGGGGAGCGCAACTACCCCGTCACCTACGCCCCCTCAGACGTGGGCGTGATCTATCTCGGCGAGGATCTGGCGCTCACCATCGACGACAAGGACATCTTCATAGGCTCGCGGGCCGATGCGGACGGCGACGGCCGCGTGCCCGGTCGGCGCTGCACCTACGAGTCGGGCGGCTGAGCCACGCCCCCGGCCGACTCCCCCTCCGGGCGGTAGATCAGCATCAGGTTGCGGGCGTAGACGATCAGCCCCAGCCCTTGGCCCAGCATGAAGACCGGGTCCCAGCGGTAAATCGCATAAGCGAACATCAGGGTCCCGCCTGAGATCGACAGCCACCAGAAGCCGACCGGCATGACCGATTCGCCGGCCTTCTCGGAGCGGATCCATTGCAGGATGAACCGCCCCCCAAAGAGCGCCTGCGCGGCGAAGCCGAGGAGGACCCACACGAGCTCGCGCGCGCTGTCGACATGGAAGAAGGCGAGGATGTCCATGCCGTGCTTCTCGGCCCCCATATGAGACCACGTCAAGGGCGCCGTCCGGCGCTGCCTGCGGCGCGACGCCGCTGATCCGTTCCACGAGCCCGCAAAATTGGACCCAGCCAAAGTACTCTTGACACCTTGGAACGTTCCGATCTACCTGGAACGATCCAAGAGAGGGAACAAGAACATGCGCTGGGGGCTGGTCGGAGCGAGCACCATCGCGGCCGAATGGATGATCGGCGCCTTCCGGAGCCACCCGGGCTCGGAGGTCGCCTGGGTCGTCAGCGGCTCCGGGGACCGCGCCCGGGACTACGCGGCGCAGCACGGCATCCCGCAGGCCACCGCCTCGCTCGAGGAGATGCTGGCCGACGACGACGTGGATGCCGTCTACATCTCCTCCACCAACGAGAAGCACCATCCGCAGGCGCTCGCCGCCATCGCGGCGGGCAAGCACGTCCTTTGCGAGAAGCCGCTCGCCATGACCGTCGCCGAGGCCGCCGAAATGGTGCGCGGGGCCGAAGCCGCGGGACTCGTCTTCGCGACCAACCACCCCCGGCGCACCCCCCCCACGAAT
>NZ_JCACKG010000222.1:0-65258 GCF_059505265.1 Myxacorys chilensis
GATTTGAGTTTGGATTATCGATCTAGGCACTAACAACAGATCTATAGCACTACCGTGACTGCCCTTGCGTATTACTCAGTAGCAGTTGCCATTGTTTACTTTACAAATGAGCGAAAGGATCTACCCGCTAAGACGGTAACGCTGCTTGTGGGCTACTTTTTTGTCTTTGCCTTGTGTGGCACAACTCACCTAATGGGAGTGGTTACGCTCTGGCATCCGATCTACTGGGTTTCAGGATTGATTAAATCGACTAATGCCGTTTGGTCTGCCTATGCGTTTACCTTTTTACTGATTCCATTAATTCCAGTCGCGATCGATGCCCCCAGTCCAGAGCAACTCGCCCGCACAAACCAGGAGCTAGAGGATAGTCGTCGCCAGATTCAGGCAATCAATGCGGAGCTAGAGCAGCGTGTACAAGAGCGCACAATCCAACTGGAAGAGTCAAATCGCGCCAAAGATGAACTGTTAGTTCGCGAACAGGTGATTCGAGCAGAGGCAGAAACTGCCAATCGGGCTAAGGACGAGTTTCTCTCGGTTCTTTCTCATGAATTAAGAACCCCCCTCAATGCGATTTTAGGATGGTCTCAAATTCTACGAAAGCAGAGTCTGAGCCAGGAAAAAATGGTGCGGGCGTTGGAGACTATCGAGCGGAACGCCAGATCCCAACTACAACTGATAGAAGATATTCTAGACATTTCTCGCATCATCACGGGTAAACTGCGCCTCCAAGCCCGTCCAGTCCAACTTGTCCCTGTGGTTGAATCTGCAATTGAGTCTATACGCCTAGCGGCTGAAGCAAAGGCAATTCGGATTCAAAGCGTTCTAGATACTGAAGCGGGTTCAATCACGGGGGATGCCAATCGATTGCAGCAAGTTGTTTGGAATCTACTGTCTAATGCTGTCAAGTTTACGCCCAAAGACGGGCAAGTCCAGATTCGCCTAAAGCGAGTTAATTCCTATGTTGAGCTTACGATCAGCGACACTGGACAAGGAATCAGTTCAGACTTTCTACCGTATGTCTTCGATCGCTTTCGCCAGCATGACAGCACGACGACTCGCAGTTACGGCGGGCTAGGCTTAGGGTTAGCCATTGTGCGTCAACTGGTTGAATTACATGGCGGAACCGTTAGGGCGACGAGTCTAGGGATAGGACAGGGGGCGACCTTTACCGTTGAACTGCCTGTGACGATCAACCAATCGCTCGCGATTAACCCAGAGCAATTAGACCCGCTCGTTCAGGTGAATGAAGTGATAGATGCGCCGCCGACCCTAGAAGGCTTACAAATTTTAGTGGTGGACGACGAGGCTGATGCGCTGGAATTGCTCAGTACGATTCTGCAAGAGTATGGTGCTGACGTTATCGCCGCTACCTCCGTTCGAGAGGCGATGACAATCATCGAAACCTCCAGCGATCGCCGCTTCGATATGTTAGTAAGCGATATTGGAATGCCAGAGGAGGATGGCTACTTCCTTATTCGGAAGTTGCGTCAACTCGAAGCGCAGCAGGGCGGGTGGCTCCCCGCGATCGCGCTGACCGCCTATGCTCGGAGTGATGATCGTAGGCAAGCATTGTTAGCAGGCTTTCAGATGCATCTAACCAAACCCGTCGATGCGATCGAGTTAGCAACAGTGGTTTCCAGTCTGACTGGGCGCATAGTTTAACGAGTTCGGACTTCGCAGTTGCCTTGAGAAGGCGAATGACTCATTGCACCCATGCAGCCTATTTTGGTGTGATTCTGACAATCAATGGCGCATCGGGCACATCTAATGTAATCCGGCTTGGCGACTGATGTCTCATGACAACATTGGGGGACTGGTTGGGAAAATAGGTTTCCGCTTGCCGCGTCGGTGTGCCTAAATTCAGCGTCACTCGCTGTGTCTTTAGGGCATTGCTACTGGTTGTCTGCAACCACAACACAAGATAGAAATCTCCGTTGCGCTTTTGCAGTAGCGTCCGGTTGACATTCCTGACATTGCCACTCAAGCTGTAATTTAACGTTCCGGTAGCCGCCGTATTAGGCGAATCATTTAGGACTCGAATCAGATTTCGCAAAGCGACAAACGCAGGTTTTGGAATGCCATTGGCTCGAATGATGCCAAAGTTGCTTTCTTGGTCTCCCCGCGATCGCTCATCCAAAAATTCGTACAAAAACGTTCGCTTGATGCCCCGGTTGAAATACTCCAAAAACATTCTGGGAATGTATTTGGCAGAGACTTGCTCAGAAACCCCTCTCTGCCCAGCGTTTCGATCGTTCACCGCATTATGCCAGCCTGTTTCTGTCACGATGATGGTGCGATCGCCAGTCATCTTGCGCGTGAGCGGCAGCCACTTCGATTCATAGTCAAGTGCTGGGATGCCACCCCCGGCGTAGATATGAAGATTGCCATAATCACTGACTGACCTGAGAGAACCAAGCTTAGCGGCATTCTCTGGATAGGCGATCGAAGGCGTTAGCACCGCAATTTTTGCTGTTGCCGGATCGCGCTTAACTGCCCCATACAGCTCCGTTTGGTAGTCTCTTAGACCTGCTGGAAACCCTCTGCCTCGATAGGTCACATTATTGATATCCCACTCGTTTGGGCCTTCGATCGCAACCACTGATGGCAGCACTTTCTTCAACACCGACACGGCATTACTAGGCGTAATGTTATCTCGCAGATCAAAGACTAGCGTGGAGCGAATGCCAAAGCGAGACAATCGATTCAATTTGGCAAATAAACCTGGATCGTTGCCGCCATCCCGAACATGCCGAACGCCTAACTCTCGCAGTCGAGGCTCAACGACATCCGTGTAACGCCCGTAGCTCGTGTCGATGTAGCGTAAATGCGTAGCGACCCCAAGGGAGTCAATAAACGAGTTTGCACTCCTCGCTTTCTCCGCCGTTTGCGCTACTGCCACTGTCCCACTATCTAAGTTGGCCTCACTATCAGAATAGTGCTGAGCCAAATAGGCTCCTGTGCCAACCACTCCGGCGACTAAGGCAAAGCGCACCGTTGTAGAAAGTGCTCTATGTTTAGCAGGTTTCATTCTGTCGCTACAGCTTACTGAGAAGAATTACCTCTTACCTTAGCAGTACCTCTTCTCTTGCGCTGTCGAAGACGTTACCCCACTTCAAAATTCATCGAGGAATGTAACGGATTGCAACGTATAATGAAAATCGAATTCATCCTCAAAAGGTGTTGAAGAATCACATGCGAGTAGTGATCGCCGGAGGCGGCTTAGCAGGATTATCTTGCGCGAAATACCTGGTTGATGCAGGGCATACTCCCATCGTTTTAGAAAGTCGTGATGTGCTGGGCGGCTTGGTGGCAGCTTGGAAAGACGACGAGGGCGATTGGTACGAAACGGGGCTGCACGCCTTTTTTGGTGCGTATCCCAACATGCTGCAACTGATGAAGGAATTGGGCATCGAAGATCGGCTCCAGTGGAAAGAGCACGCCCTGATTTTTAATCAACCTGAAAAGCCGGGAACCTACTCATACTTCAGCGTTCCAGACATTCCTGCGCCATTCAACGTGATCATGTCGATTCTCCGCAACAACGACATGCTGACGTGGGAACAGAAAATTCGCTTTGCAGTGGGGCTGTGGCCCGGAGTGCTGCGGGGTCAGAAGTATGTCGAAGACATGGATAAGTACAGCCTTATCGAATGGCTGCGGCGTCAAGGAATTGATGAGCGTGTCAGTTCTGATGTGTTTATCGCGGCAGCCAAGGCGCTCACATTCATCGATCCTGAAGATGTCTCAGCAACGATCATCTTGACGGCAGTGAACAAATTTTTGCAAGAGCGCTACGGGTCTAAAATTGCCTTCTTAGATGGTTCACCGACAGAGCGATTGTGCCAGCCCATCGTCGATTACTTCAGCGATCGCGGCGGAGAGATTTACCTCAACAAACCCCTCAAGCAAATTCTGCTGAACGACGACGGCACTGTGAAGGGCTTTCTGATTCGGGGTATCAATGGCGCGGAAGATGAAGTCATTACGGCAGATTTATACGTTTCTGCGATGTCGGTTGATGTGATGAAAGTCTTGATGCCACAGCCGTGGAAAGAGATGGAGTTTTTCCAGAAGTTAGATGGACTCGAAGGCGTTCCGGTCATCAATCTACACTTGTGGTTCGATCGCAAAATCACCGACATCGACCACCTGCTGTTCTCGCGTTCCGATCTGCTAAGCGTCTATGCCGACATGAGCATCACCTGCAAGGAATATGCCGATCCGAACCGCTCGATGCTCGAACTCGTTTTAGCTCCTGCCAAAGATTGGATTGACAAATCTGACGAAGAGATCATCGCTGCCACCATGAAAGAGCTAGAGCGACTCTTCCCGCAGCATTTGACGGGTGAAAATCCTGCCAAGCTCAGAAAATACAAAGTGGTCAAAACGCCGCGATCCGTCTACACCGCTTCTCCTGGGCGACAAGCGCATCGTCCGTCTCAGGTCACACCCATATCTAATTTCTTTTTATCAGGCAGTTATACGATGCAGCGCTACTTAGGCAGTATGGAAGGGGCTGTACTTTCTGGTAAGCTGACAGCGCAGGCGATTACAAACATCCAACCGCCCACGGTGTCCGAAAGCGACCAGCGTAGCTTAGTCACCAGTAGCAACTAGGACTTGTCAACCTTCCCATCTGCATGAGAATGCTACAATTGCCCGAATCTTCTTCCTGTGAGAGAACCCTGGCTTCCCTGGAGGAGGCTTACGAACAGTGCCGCGAGATCACTGCCGAATACTCGAAGACCTTCTACCTGGGAACCATGTTAATGTCCCCCCCGAAGCGTCGCGCAATTTGGGCAATCTATGTTTGGTGTCGGCGCACCGATGAGTTAGTCGATGGTCCAGCGGCGCATCTCACGACCAACGAGACGCTCGACCAGTGGGAAGAGCAGCTAGAGAAAATTTTTGTGGGGCATCCCCACGATGATCTAGATGTAGCGCTGGTTGACACTTTAGAGCGATTTGACCTCGACATTCAGCCATTCCGCGACATGATCGATGGGCAGCGCATGGATCTCTACCGCAGTCGCTACGAAACTTTTGAGGAACTGGAGTTGTACTGCTATCGCGTTGCCGGAACGGTAGGGCTTATGTCTACTACCGTAATGGGAACCGAGCCACGACTGCGATCGGCACCTTGGGATGACCCATCCGCAACGCCTCCGATTGAAGAAGCGATCGCGCTCGGCATTGCCAACCAACTCACCAACATTCTGCGGGATGTGGGTGAAGATGCCCGTCGCGGTCGCATTTATCTTCCAATGGAGGACTTAGCGCGGTTTGACTACACCGAAGAGGACTTGATTAAAGGCGTGATTGATGAGCGCTGGAAAGCGCTGATGAGTTTTCAAATTGAGCGTGCCCGCAAATTCTACGCTCTAGCAGAGCGCGGCATTAGTGCCCTCAGCGAGGATGCTCGGCTACCTGTCTGGTCTGCCTTGATGATGTACAGCCAGATTCTTGACATGATTGAGCGCAACGGCTACGACAACTTCCAAAAACGGGCATTTGTATCTGGTAGAAAAAAAATGATGTCATTGCCGATCGCTTGGCTGCGCGCAAAAGTTCTGTGAACTATAGCGTTGCAATTATGCAATGTTGATAAACTTGGCCGTCTAACGTGATTGCAGTCTGAAACCCGAAACAAAATGGGAACACTACAGTAAAGCGTCGTAGCGATTGCTACACATTTTTGTAGTGTGCTTCCTTGCTCCGGAACTTGTTTCGACTCAGATTCGCCATCATGTCCCAAGACACTTCAAAAGTTGTAAGACGAGAAGAGGTACAACGGCTCTACCGAGACTTTCGGAAAGCTGTCTTAGCCTCAACTGCTAATTCGATTACCCAAGAGAACCGCCGTTCACTTAGTGATCGAATCGGGCACGAAAAAGTAGAAATTCTAAATGTTGAGATCGACAATTTATCTAGGACTGAACTGCTGAATCGCTTAACGAAAGGCGTTGTGTTCACTCCCAATGTCGATCACTTGATGAAGCTTCAGCAAGACGCAACCTTTCGACAGGCCTATGAAGTGGCAGACTATAAAATCTGCGATAGTCAAATTGTGCTCTATGCCTCTAGGTTTTTAGGATCTCCACTCCAAGCTAAAATCTCTGGTTCTGATTTGTTTCCCGTGTTTTGTGAGCATCACCGACACAATGAGAACATCAAAATCTTTTTGCTGGGTGGTGCGGCAGGGGTAGCTGAGCGGGCGCAAGCACGCATTAATCACCGGATTGGTCGGGACATTATTGTAGAGGCGCATTCGCCGTCCTTTGGCTTTGAGAAGAATGAAGCAGAATGTCGTCTGATTGTGGATCTGATCAATCGCTCGACGGCAACGGTGTTGGTCATTGGTGTAGGTGCGCCTAAACAAGAAATTTGGATCTCTAAATACAAAGATCATTTACCAAACATCGATATCTTCATGGCTGTTGGCGCGTCGATCGACTTTGAGGCCGGCAACAAACCCAGAGCGCCGCAGTGGATGAGCAGCACTGGCATTGAGTGGCTATATCGGCTGTACTGCGAACCCAAGCGCCTCTGGAAGCGCTATTTTGTGGATGATCTGCCGTTCTTCTGGCTGGTAATGAAGCAAAAATTCAGCGGGCAATCCCCATCTTAATTAGGCAGATAGTCCACGGTGAAGCTGGCGTTCGCGAATGCGATCGAGGGTTCCGAGGGGAATCGCTGAAATCAGTTGGCGCGTGTAGGGCTGCTGCGGATGTAGGTAAATGCTGTCCGACGTGCCGACTTCCTCAATTTTGCCGCGATTCATGACAATAATGCGATCGCTCATAAATTTCACAACGCTCAGATCGTGCGAAATGAAGATGTACGTCAATCCAAACTCGGATTGCAGTTCTTTCAACAGGTTTAGCACTTGAGCTTGCACCGAGACATCGAGCGCTGAGACAGACTCATCGCAAATAATAAATTTAGGATTGAGTGCCAGCGATCGCGCAATGCAAACTCGCTGACGCTGACCGCCAGAAAATTCGTGGGGATAGCGATTCATCCAGGTTGGATTCAACCCAACTCGCTCTAGCAAATAGGCGACGCGATCGCGGTGTTGTCGCTTGCCGCCGCGCCCGTAGATTTGCAACGGTTCCATCACCGCCTCACCGATGTTCATGCGCGGATCAAGCGAACTGTAGGGATTTTGGAAAATAATCTGGATTTCTCGCCGCAGTTGCCGAACTTCCTTGCTAGAGAGCGCTAGAATATCGCGTCCTTCAAACAAAATTTGTCCTGCCTTTGGCTCGATTAGGCGCATCAAGGTTCTCGCCAAGGTCGATTTTCCGCAACCCGACTCACCCACCAATCCCAATGTTTCGCCAGGATAGACATCAAACGAGACGTGATTGACCGCCATCATGTAGCGTTTTGTTTGTCCAAATACGCCGCGTATCGGAAACGCCACTTGCAGATCGCGTACCGAAACCAGCGGTTCTTGCTGCTGCAACGCTTTCATGCGCCGATCAAACTCGGCTTCACTCACTTCTTGATTTTCTGCTAGGGCCGCATTCACATCCAGCTTCTTTTCTTGGAGCCGCTTCTCTCCATTCGGAAGCAGCGCCACTTCCATGAAATCTGAAACAGTAGGTAAGAGTCGCAAGCGACGAGTCGGCTGAGGACGGCAGGTGAGAAGTCCTTTGGTGTAAGGATGCTGCGGATTGGAGAAGATGTTGAGTACAGAGCCGTACTCTACAATCTTGCCTTCGTACATCACTGCTACTTCGTCGGCAATTTCGGCGATTAAGCCCAAATCGTGAGTGATGAACATCATCGACATGCCTCTACGATCGCGCAGTTCTCGCAGCAAATCCAAAATCGTCGCCTGAACGGTGACATCCAACGCCGTCGTGGGTTCGTCAGCAATCAACAGGGTCGGATTGCAGGAAATGGCCATCGCGATCATAATGCGCTGAAGTTGACCGCCCGATAATTCATGAGGATAGCGATCGAGCATCGCTAACTTCTGACGGTTAATTTCTCGATCGAGATCGGCTTCGCTTGGCAGAGTGCCTGAATTTTGGTGAAGATCTTCGACATGCCGCCGCTTCAGTTCGGCATCGGGCGGCAGCACCCGCACTTCTTGCATCAGCGAAACTGCCCGCCGCCGCGCTTCTGACTCGGAAAGCTTGGTGTGCTGCCGAATAGCCTCAACCAACTGGTAGCCGCACGTATAGACCGGGTTGAGCGAACTCATCGGTTCTTGAAAAATCATCGCAATGCGATCGCCACGATAATCTCGCAGCTTTTCGGCTGAAACCGTCCGCAAATCGACCGGTTTTCCGGCACTCTGATCGTCATTAAACCAAATCTCGCCGCCCGCAATCCGTCCGGGTGGGTTGGGAATTAGTCCCATGACGGCTAACGAAGTGACTGACTTTCCCGATCCGGATTCTCCCACAATGCCTAACGTTCGTCCGCGCTTGACCTGAAACGAAATGCCATCTACAGCTTTGACGACTCTGGTATCGGTCTTAAATTCAACTTCGAGATTCCGAACGTCGAGGATAGTGTCACTCATAGGAGGCGGAACAGTAGAGCTAAATACTAATAGTGTGAACGCAGTTCTGTGAATCTTAACAACGAATTTAGGCAACGACTGTTCCCAATCAGACGATCAAGGGAACAACTTCGTTGCTGATCATCAGTTGGTCACAGCATGGATAAGTCACCAGTGACATCTAAACGTTTGTAGCGTCCGAGGGTAATGTAGGTTTCGGACAAACTCTCAGCTACCGTCGGCGTAATCCAGCCCATTTGTTGCAGAATGTGAATTGCGATCGCATACTTAGCTCGTTTCGCGCCATCTTTCACCTTGATCGCCAATCCAACGCCTTCTCCCACACGACCCATACACTGCACGCCTTCCGCCCCTGATTTGCTGATGATCTCTCCTTCCGTGAGGCGCATTAGTTCTGTATCAAATTCTCCATCCCCTGCCACCATTGTTGGATGATGAGTCATCGATCGCGAGACCCGCTCCATGTCTAAGCTATTACCAGAGGCAAGCTGAGCGTAAAGCCAGCCCAACTGCCTAAGTTGCATGTAGTAAGTCGGTGCGCCACAATCATCTCGCGCTGGAATGAATTCTTCTGCTGGAATTTGCAGTAGTTCAGCGATTTTTCCTAAAATCAGCAGCTGAAGCGGATGGTTGTACTGGAGATAGCTGTTAAGCGGAAACCCGCGCTGTTTGCAAACCGCTAACATGCCCGCATGTTTGCCAGAGCAATTGTACTGGAGTGGACTTTTCTTGCCCTCTGGAGTCGGGCACTGCAAGGCAGTCGGCTCCAAGTCTGCGCGCCATAGAATATTGAACACTTGCCGGACTTGCTCGATCGTGCCTTTGTGAGAGCTACAGATAATCGCCAAATCACGATCGGTCAAGCCGAAGCTCTCAAGCGTTCCGGTCGTGGTCACGGCCAGTGCTTGAAACGGTTTCAGCACGGATCGTGCAAATGTAGCTGCCTCAGCGTTTCCAGCACAGAGGAGAATGCGACCGCGATCGTCACAAATCATCGCCTGAGCCGAATGAACCGATTCCGTAATGCCTTCCCGCAATAGCTTAACTTCTAGCTCTGCGGTGCTTTGAATGCGTTTGCCCCTTGTCATGGAAAAGACTCTAACACTAGGTGGAGACGAGGTTGAAAAAACGTTATGAGTTGTTAGGATTGTGCCTTACAAAAGCCACCACAAGGCGACGATCGCTAGAAAAGCACCTGTGATCGCGGCAAAGGTCTTTTGCAACCGCCGCAAAATCGGCTGAATCTGATACGACACGATCAACTGATCTTGATCAATCACTTCGGGCGGCTTCTCCCAAATCTGCCCATCATACCAACCTGATTCTTCGTAAAATACATTGGCGTTGAGCAACCGAGTTCTCACATAGACCCAACCTAGGTAGAGCCGAACGAGTGCCAAAATCGGAATTAAGCTTGCCCCGATCGAGCCAAGCAACAGGAACTGAGGTAGGTGCTTTGTAGGCGCAAAACTCACTGATGCGATCGGACCTGCCACAATCCAATTCAGCGCCCAAAGCACCACGATCGGCTGAATGTAGCCCCACCCATCCAACGTCGCCCACCGGAAGAACCAGGATTCTTTCAGGTTTTGATACTCGTTGATGGGCCGCTGTTCTACAGGAACGGGACAGGTAACAGAACTCATAGCCAGGCTAAAGAGGTGAGTGGAATTCTATTCGTCAGTATAGAAGAGTTTTAACAGCCGCAGTGCATTGCGTCTCTGGGCAATCTTTGACTTTCCACTGCGTTGATAGAGAGATACAAACCGGAATCAAACTGTCTCCTTAGCTTGGATGATAGGCTTCCGAACATGACTTCTCTAGAAATATCAGCTTGAGTACAAATCGCTCTTACCGTGCCGCTTTTAATCTCGGATAAGCCAGATATTCAGCCGAATGTTTCTCAATGACAATTAATTTTGAACTGCTTCATAACATCTGTGTTTATCAACATCACTCTTCTTACGATTAATCTCGCAGTCTGATTGCCGGAATGGAGGATAGACTCAATAGCGAGTAACGGTCGCTTCACCATTACTCGCTAGAAGAAGTTATTGGTCTGCGATTTCTTCAGACGTTTGTAGAGCCAGCGCACTATACGACGTGCTTTCTGCATGTCCCCAAAACGCTTCTAACCCATAATAGTCGCGCTCTGTGGGCATCATGATATGCACAATCACATCGCCGTAATCTAACAAAGCCCACGTGCCTTCCATCAGCCCCGCTGAGCGAATCGGCTTGCGATCGAACTGTTCTTCTACTTTGTCTTGAACCATGCCCGCGATCGCGCGCACCTGCACCTTCGAGAAACCTGTAATCAACACAAAATAATCTGCTAACACCGAGACATCGCCAACTTTGAGCAGGACAATATCGCCCCCTTTGCGCTCATCGGCCGCTTCTGCGATCGCCAAGGCCAGAGCATAGTTTCGATCTGAGACTTGCAGTGCAGGATTCGCGATGGTGGAGAGGGTTTGTTGGTTAGAAAGATTTGCCATTCAGGTCTAAATTCCTTTTACGTAAAGAGTTGAATTGGACATTAGATAATGCGAACAGCGAGACAATCGATATCTAAAATTAGGTGGCATAACTCTAGGATATTAGGATTTTCGAGAGCGTTGCATTGCGGTTTGTAAAAACCAATTACGAGTATCAACGGTTCGAGGGTGAATCAGATGTCGTGCCTGAATCAAATGTTTGATAGAACAATCAGCTGACTTCCATGTGGCCTCGACCAAATCTTGACGACTCAATCGACGCAGTTCTTCTAACTCCGGGGTGCTACCTCGCCCCGGTTCCAAGCCGTCCGCCAGATAGACGACGCAACTCAGTAAACTCATTTGCGGTCTGCCCAGCGTGTGGTTGCGAATTGCATTGAGAATATCAGGGTCGTGAATTCCGAATTCATCACGGGCAACGATCGCGCCAACATCTGCATGAAGTAAATGGGGATTGAGTTCGTCGATCGCGTCGAGTTCTAATCCTTCGTCCTTTGCCATTTGCAGTAAGCGGTCGGGCTTGAAGAACTTGGCTAGATCGTGCATTAATCCTGCGATCGCCGCTTTCTCAGGATCAAGCCGATGGCGTTGAGCCAATTCAATTGACATCTTCTCGACTCGAACGATGTGCCGCAGTCGAGTTTCGGGCACATTTAACTTTAACCACGCGATCGCTCGTTCCCGCAAGGGTTGAAACTCATCCGAAAACTGAGGCGCACTCAGGATAGGAGCGCTGGCAGAATCAGCTTTAGGATAGTTAGGACGGAAGAGTTTCGGCGACTCACGCATTCAAATGGAACACTCCTTTAGGAGATGAGAGCAGATGCCCTCAAGCTTCCGAAGGAATCACAACGAAGTTCGGAAAATAGAAGGCTTGTTGACCCATTCTAACGCATGAGTTTGGGTACAAAATGTTTATGCTGCTGCACTTATTTGTCAAGAAAGCCATCCGATTAATTTTTCTAATAAAAAGGAGCTTCCGCACTGAAAGCTCCTCCTTGGCAGTTCTCTAGCCAATTAACCAACGTTTTCAGCGTCTTTTAACTTTGTGCGAATGAGTTCGATTCGTTTGCGATTGACGCCTAAATCCGATTCACCCAAACGGGAAGCCGATCGCACTTGAATAAGGCCCGCAGGTTTGTCTAAGGAAAACTCTACATCGTCCACAAATCCCATAAATCGGCTTGTAAATTCTGTGTACAAGTAGGTATCTGTTTCGCTAATGACCTTGGTTCTGGGCAGTCCTGCAATGGTTTGTTTTAAATTAGTAAATGCCTGTTCGGGTGAGGATGTATAGCGCAGTGGCTCAATTTGGTGAACTGGATCGGTACTGAAGCTGTTGACGCAGTTGGGTGTTTTAGGACAGGCAGCAAAGCCATTGCTACCGATTCCCAAATTAGTGGGTCGAGAGTTCGGGAATGAAAAGATGGCGGCAACCGGAACGGACTGAAGAGGAGTTGCACCTGCGGATTGATTAGAGGTGAGCCAACAAATCGCAACGAACAGGATGAGAACTAGGCGTCTGAGCATGAGAGAAGGCGTCCTAACAAAACTTAATCCTTAGTTTAGAGCACAAGGAACTGACTAACCAAAGAGCCAACGCCTCACAATATGCGCGCTCCCTGAGTATCAAGGGTCAATACTTTCACCTGTACGCCAATCCCTTGAGCTATCCAAGCGTTTTCCATTGCCGATCGCACTGATTCGGCTTGGCTCGGATCAGATAGCGCCAATAGAGTCGGACCTGCGCCACTGATTACCATGCCATACGCACCTGCTGCGATCGCGCCCTGCTGCACGGCGTCATATCCCTTGATCAATGCCTGACGGTAAGGTTGATGAATTCGATCTTGCAACGCCGCTCTTAACCAATCCGCGTTTCCAGTTTCTAACCCCCGCAGGAGCAATCCTAAATGAGCCGCGTTAAAGATGGCATCAGCACGGCTATAGTCAGCAGGCAACACTTTTCTCGCGTCTGCCGTTGAAAGCTCAAAATCGGGAATAGCAACAATGGGAACAACGTTAGCATTCCAACTCAATGCACAGATTTCCCAAGGGCGAGAAGTTGCAGTCTCAGCATAGCCTGATGCTGCCAATCGACAGCCGCCCATCAGCGCCGGAACTACATTATCGGGATGACCTTCGATTTCCGTCGCCAAATCTGCTAACTGATCGGGACTGAGCGGCGAACCTGCCAAAACATTCGCACCAACAAGGCCGCCAACAATCGCCGTCGCTGAGCTTCCTAACCCCCGCGCTAGGGGGACATCCATTTGAATATCAAGGTGAATCGCAGGGATAGGTTTGTTAATGCGATCGCACAGCTTACAAAAGGCTTGATACACCAGATTAGTAGCAGTTGTAGAAACCCGATTCGCCTCTGTACCGCTCACAGTAATCCTTAAAGCTTCTCCATCAGATCGCGGTGAAAAGGCGAACTGATTGTAAAGGGTGAGTGCCGCTCCCAAGCAATCAAATCCGGGACCAATATTTGCAGTCGTGGCAGGAACTTTAACGGTGACAGTAGACATATAAACGTTTGCGAGAAAAGATGCTGAATGGACAACCCGTTTAGAAGATTACCAGCATTTCTCATAGCGCAGCGCTGATGTAACTTGCAGCTCTAGAAGATGGCTTCAGGCTGCAAATTTATGAAGCAACCGCAGTAACTGAACTGAGAGCGTTATCATTAAAGATAAGTTAACTTCTGTAAAGCAACGTGACTGCCACCTTTAGACCCAAAGATAGCGCAATCTTGCCCACCACTTGGCACGCTCTCAGTCCTCTTTGGCAGGGCGGCGAACAGGATATTCAGCAAGGATTACCCCACACTCAACTTGCCCCAACTTGGCAGATGATGATGCTTGGAGATGGCTCTCCAACTCACTGTTTACAGCTTCTCACAGGCGAACGCACAGAAGTAGATGTGCTAGATATGTCGCCGATCGGATTTGCGACCGACCATGCCCCAAGCTCAATTGAGAAAGTTCCTGGACCTCGATTGCGCCGCCAAATTTGGCTGAGAACAGCTTCTGGTCAACGGTTAGGATATGCCACCTCGTGGTGGGAGTTGAGCCACATTGATGACTATTTACAGAATCGATCGCAGCCCATTTGGCTAAATCTTTCTCGGCTTAGGGCCGAACTGTACCGTGATATTCAAGGGTTGTACTACGGTCACTCCAAAGCCTTAGAAGAAGCGTTTGGACATCCGGGACCTTTCTGGGGACGCCATTACCTGTTCTGGCATCACGGACAGCCCCTAACCTTAATTTACGAAGTTTTTTCACCTTATCTAGAAAAATACTTAGGTCCGATGCGGTTAGAGCAATCAGCATAGCTAGGCTCGGAACTCTCTCTCATACTGAGGACGACAAGGCGTTCCCCAGCAAACTTGCTGCTCGGGAAGCGACGTGAAAACACTGCTGCGTGTACCTACAACTGCGTTAGCTCCAATCTGCACACCGGGAGCAATAAAGCAGTCCGTGGCGATCCAAGCGCCATTTCCGATCGCGATCGCTCCCGTCACCAATCCAAAACTCGGATCGTGCAGATCATGACTTCCCGTGCAGAGATAGGTTTTCTGCGAAATGACACAATGTTCACCAATCTGAATGCGATCGAGGCTATAAAACACCACATCATCCCCGATCCAGCTATAGTCACCAATCTCCACCTTCCAAGGATAGGTAAACCTAGCGGTCGGGCGAACCAGAACGCCTTTTCCAATCTTCGCACCAAATAGTCGTAGGATGCCGCGTCTAATGTTGTTCAGCGGTTGAGGCGTGAGCGGGAATGCGATCGCCTGCACCAGCCACCACAACAACACAACCCACCCTGGACGACCGCGATCGAACCAGGATTGGTCGTATTTTTGCAAATTCACAAGGGGTTTAGCAGTCAGAATCGGTGCAGGAAGAGATTTCCGGTCACCCTCTCTCTCTCTCTTCTCCAGCATTAAGACTCAGGTTGAGGAATGGGTTGAAGTTTAGAAGTGGGTACAGGTTGCGTATTCAACGTACCGCCACACTGCTGTAGTTCGTAGAGTTTTACCCCAATCTGATATTCGTACTGACTGAGCAAACGCCCGTAAGTATAACCAGCTTTACCATCTAAAAATCCGAGCCGAATAAAATAGAACAGCACAAATCTCAAGAAGGGCTTGAACGGCAGCTTGACCCAAATCTTTTTGAGAAACCGCTTGCGCTGCACAGCATCCCCAAACAAATTAGCTCCGATCGTGCCACTATCGCCTTTCCCATTCAGCACATTCAAATACACCTGCGCTTCCCAGTTGGAATAGCGGTTGTGACGCTCTAGCCAGTGATACAGATCCTTGAAGTCAATGTGCAGCATATCGTTCTTTAGATAGCCAACCTTACCTGGCAGAACAACATGTTCATGAACTTCGTTATCGCCAGTATTGCGAATGTCTTCAGTATTTAAGTTTTCGTAGCGTCCTTTCGCATGTCTAAATAAGCGAAGATTCCAGTCTGGATACTTGCCACCATGACGAATCCATTGCCCTAGGAAAAAGACTCGACGATTAAGATAGTAGCCATCATGGTCAGACTGAGCAATTGCCGCTTCAATTTCTTCCCAAAGTTCAGGCGTGATGCGCTCATCGCAGTCGACAATCAGCACCCACTCATTGCGAAACGGCAGATTTTCCAGCGACCAGTTTTTCTTCTTAGGCCAGCGACCATTGAACTGAAATTGAACTAGCGTCGCGCCGTACTTTTGGGAAATGTCAGCCGAGCGATCGCTACTCTGAGAGTCAACAACAAACACCTCGTCGGCTCTAGCAACGCTCTCTAAACAGGCGGGCAAATTCGCTTCTTCATTTTTTGCTGGAATTAGAACGGAAACCGGGACTTTAGCTAAATTAGAAGTCATCATTGTTAAGCCAACAGAGGAAATGTCGTCAAAATCTCAGACCAACCAGAAATCATCACTTTACAATTGCCTTAAAATGTAGGATTGATGGGCAGATTAGCTTGATTTCGTCTTTATAATACCCACTCTTTTTGAGTGGATCGCTAAGAATTTTATATTCTGCAATTCGCTTTGTATTGCTCCAAAAGTTGACAGCAATAAGACTTACCTATTAGCAGCGAGTTTGATAGCTTACGCCTGTAGCAACGCGGCACAAGAATGAAGCCCCAAAGGGAGTCGGATGTCCGTTACATTCGCAGGCGAGGCACCTTCCGAAAGGTATCTCAAATCTATCGCCACAAGAATCTCTGCGTCGGTCCTGAGCAACTCTGAAACGGCGTAATGAGAAATTCCTTAGAAACACTCAAGCGGTCAAAAAAAGGGCTTATGCATGAAACATAAACCCACAACCTCAGTGAGAATTAAAAACAGCTAACTAACTGCTTGACTTATTCACAGTCAGTGCATAAGCAGGTTTAACCGCCTCAGAGCCTTCTTTCACTTTCTGGAACAGCGCTTCGTACTGATTCAACGCTTGCTCAAACGAATACCGCTCGATCGCATATTGACGACCTTGCTTACCAAGCAATGCAGCATACTCAGGGTTTTTGTAAAGTTCTAAAATCTGCTGCGCCAATGCTTCTGGATGCTCTGGCTCTACAACCACGCCACCATGACTCTTCTCGATCGCTTTCGCTGCACTTCCGGTACTCGGCACTGAAGCAATTACTGGACGCCCACTTGCTAGCAACACTTGCGTTTTAGACGGCATATTGAACGACACCACGTTTTGCTTCTGCACAATCAGCCCAACATCAGCCGCAGCTAACATTTCAGGAAGCCTCTCTCTGGGTTGGAAGGGCAGCAACATAACATTCTCTGCACCACAAGCCGCACAATAATCTTTTAGTTTCGCGATCGCTTTTGATTCACCCACAATCACAAACGCAATTTCTGGAAAATCTCGTAGCCGAACCGCCGCCTCTACAACGGTTTCTAATCCCTGCGTCAGAGCGATGTTACCGGAATATTGCACAATAAACTTACCTTCCAAATTATGTGCTTTTCGGAAGGCATTGTCTTTCGGCAAAGGCTTGATGAAATTGACATCAACCCAGTTCGGAATGCAGGTGATTTTGCTCGATGGAACACCTTTACGCTCTAGATTATCGACAAATCCATCTGCAATTACGCTTACTGTGTGGGCTGTGCGATAGGCAAACTTCTCTAGAGACTCAAGAACGCGGATCATCAGCTTGTTCTTGATTAACCCGACATGCACCGCCGCTTCAGGCAGAATGTCTTGAACGTTGAGAACGATCGGGCAGTTGTGCAGCCAACCTAAAAGGGCGGCAGGCACACTCACAGGCAAAGGCGGCACAGTCAACAGAATCAAATCTGGTCGCCAACCTCGAATCGCTTGGAAAAAGCTCGTGAAGACAAAGCTACTGTCTAGCAGGATGCGATCGACTAGACTTGGCTTTGGCTTAATCCACACATAGCTACGCTGGATCGTCACTCCATTACGTTCTTCCGTTGTATAAAGCTTCCCCCGATACGCTTCGTAAATTTGACGCTGCGGGTAATTTGGCATCGCGGTGATGACTCGAACATCATGCCCTCGCTTGACTAATCCTTCAGCGAGTTCGGTCATGAGTGGTGCAATCCCGATTGGCTCTGGGTAGTAATTGTAAGAATAGATTAAGACACGCATAGCTTGTGTTGGACTCAAACGGTGACTGTCGCGTTCAACGGGTTATTCTGCGGGGGCGATGCGAGAGGTACAATCGAGTTGGGTAACTCAGAGGACACCATGGGGACTTAGCTGGGGCTAAAGTGTCAATTAATGTTACTAGTGGGGCTGTTGTAACATTAACGACCTCCAAGGGTTCTCTAAAACCTTTTCAGGCAGTCTTCAGGAAATCTTTTTGCCTCTCCAAGAGTCTCTAAAGCTTTCTTAAAGAATATTTACTTACTTGCACTGAGCTTAAAGTGCCCTTCTAAGTATCTTTTTTTACATTTATTTCTAAACACAGCTTCTATTAAATTCACATTATTAATAGGGTGACTTAGAGTATCGCCTGTACAAAAAAATACTAAGTGATGGCTCTGATAAGCCTGTAAAAGTCAGAGTTTGCCTATAACGGTATCTAATGTATCTTTCATTTCAAGAAAAAGCTTTCCGGAAAATACTGAGTTTTATTTGGTACCTCCTGATTGAAGCTGCTTTAGCAAACTAAATTTAGTTGAATGGATGCTCACCTCCGTAAGCGAAAAACAACAATAGCCCACTAAGCGTTAGTCGTTTCGTGGAGGCTCCGAGCAAACTCAAATCCATACAGAAGCCCAGGCTGATTCAGCCAAATCTAATTCAAGATCTCCGTAGACAAATTCACCAGCAGTATATACGGCGACAGAGGGAAGCGAGCAAGTTTAAATATAGCTGTTGTAATCATTACAGCTAAGAAGACTGGATAGCTACTGAAACTCGTCACGATCGCTCAGCAGACGTTGAGGGAACGCCAGGACAAATTATGGAAAACAAAGCGGCATAGTCTCCTTCTGCAAGTTCCTGCTGAAGTGCCTGTTCAAGGACGTTGCGGACTCCTTCCACATTCTCAACGCTCAACTCATTAACGTGAGCAGTTTTAATAAAGAGATCGATATCTTTTTTGAGATGTTTGGTTGGAAAGTTAGGATTTGAATAGTTGCTATCGAGCATTCGCTGCAACTTCTTATCAAAGGTTGGCGCGTACAACGCACTTTTACGCAAGATACTCATGAACGCTTCTACATCCACATTTTGACGAAGGACAAGCCCTAAACTGGCAGAAAAAGCGCTCGTCATTGAGCCAATTAGTTGATTTAGCGCTAATTTCACCGTAGAAGCAGATCCGACTGCACCTAGAAGAATTGGATTAGAACCAAAGACATTTAGGAGGGGCAACACTCGCTCAAACTGCGCTGGTTCTGATCCAACCATCACAATCAGGTTGCCAGATTGAGCTTCTGGAATACTACCAAGCACGGGTGCTTCGATATATTCTCCGCCTGCTGCCACGACCTGATCTCGAATCTCTCGACTTTCATCTGGCGCGATCGTACTCATCTGAATCACCATGCGCCCAGAGAGATGTTGCCGTGAGGCATCACTCAGCAATACGCTGCGAATCGCGGCGGCATCGGTGAGCATGAGAACGATCGCTTCAGAAGCCGCGATCGCCAGGTCTGGAGCATTCACGATTTCGGCTCCAGCCGTCTTTAGCGGCTCCAACTTAGCGGATGTGCGATTGTATGCCGTGAGAGAATTTTGAGCATCGATCAGCCGTTGCGCCATCGGTAGTCCCATCAGCCCAATTCCGATAAATCCAATCTTCACGGTTGATCTCTCCTAAAACTCAAAAGCGCTGAAGGCATTACCCATTCAGCGCTCAGATCTCTAGATTTAATCCTAACTGTTACTGAATAGCTTTCATCAAAAACTCAGCAATTTCAATCAATTGGGATTTGTTGAACACTTCTAGCAAGGTTCTCGCTGCCGCTCTCGGTTCAAGCGGGATAGACACTTGTTTGGGAGCGGAAGCGCGTGCAGGTTGGGGCGCAGGCGCAGAGCGCTGCGGTGTCGCAGGCGCAACAAGTTTCTGCAGATTAGCGCTGGCTGTAATTTCGGTGGCGCGTCCTGCTAAAAGCAAGTCACTGGCCTGCTTCAAGTCTCGAATTAGCACGGGCGCGATCGCGGCGTACGTGTTGTGGGCTGCGGTTCCTTCAGAGTTGCGCTCTGCGCTAATCGCCCGTTGAGCCATCTGAACCAGAACAACCCAAGGTTTCGCCGTTGGACTAACCTGAATTAGGCGATTGCCCAAGGCAATTAGCTGCTGACGACTTTTTGGAGAATCGCCCTGCTTAAACAGTTGCAGCATCGCCTTTAGAATGGCGTTGATCTGAGCCGCCGCATTTGCAGGAAGAGTAGAAGCAGATGTGCCCTTAGCGGCGGTAGGCGTCGTTCCACTACCAGAGGTTCCACCGGAGAGTAAAACTTGAAAATACTTCTGCAATTCATTGAATGTTGGCTCTGCAGCTAACACCGCTTGCTGAGCCGCCTCTTCTCGCAATCCGAACGGGCTTTGAAGCTCTACAATCAATGCCTTCAACGTATCAAAGCCAGTTAAAAACAGGTCTTCAACGCGCTGATCGACCTTAATCGAGTGCTCTTTGAGAATTTTGAAACAGTCTTCAAAGTGGTGAGCCGTTTTCTGAATGCTGTCAAAGCCAAGCATTGCCGCTCCGCCTTTAATCGAGTGAGCCGCCCGAAATAGCTCATTCACTCGCTCTGAATCTGCCATTGTCGATTTGAGATCGACTAATCCTTGCTCGATCGTATCGAGATGTTCTTTCGCTTCTTCAATGAAATAGCCAAGAATTTGCTGCTGCTTAACTGATTGCACTGCCCTGCTCCTGGAGTAATCAGTAACGATAGACGGTATTGTTCTGTTAAATTAAGTGTTCCCAAAAACCCCGTTCATTCACGGCGAAGCGGGACTTGGCCGCCCACTCTGAAAATCTCAAAAAAGAATCTTGTTAAAGGGTTTCCTGAACGGGCATTCGCATGAGTGCATTACTTAAATGATCAGAAATGAGCAGAAGTGCAGCGTTCAATTCAGCTTTTTTCTAAAGATGATGTAGATTAAGAGCAAACTGCCGCCGTTGATGCGACTGTGCGGCGTCAATTGGTTGTAAGTTGGTTGATTAGCGAATTACTCCACGTCGAGAACTTCTTCAGATGGAACAGTCGAATCTTTTGGATCTCGCTAAACAGGGTGAGCCAGACGCGATCGCAGCATTAATGAATGCAGTCTTAGAACCTAAAGGTATTACAGCCCATGCCGAACGAGAATACGACTGTTTAAACATTCTGTTAGAGTCTCCAAAAACCCTCAATCAGGAAACGCTCACTGCATTTATTCAAAAGGGCTTACTGGAGCTTGGAACGGACTCCATTAGAACGGTCAGAGCGCAAGGCAAAAAGCTTGGAACAGACTCCCTTTCTTGGACTCAAGAGCTTGAGCTATACCCGATCCTGCCAAATGATCTACTCTGGCTTGACGATCTTGATGCGGAACCAGAGGAACCAGAAGCGCCAATTGAGCTAAAAGAAGATAGCCATCTTTGGTTAGAAGATTTTGAAGTAGAGTTACCCGCTGAGCCAGCCGCCAAAGAAGAGGTAGAGGAGGAATCCGAAGCGGAAGAGGAGTCTGAGGAGCCGCCCAGCAGTTTCTTTGCATCGCTGAAGATTTACTGGCTGGCTTACTCGTTGCCTATTATGCTGGTTGTGGTTGGGGCATTTTTCATTGGAGGCATTGCCGCCTTTCTCTCTACCTCAAAAGCAGCGCAAAATCGGGTAGAAGAGGTGATGCCAACTCCTGATGATCAACCGCCCGACGAAAAGCAACAACGGGCAGAAGTGTATCTCAAAGCAATGAACACGGCGCAAGAAAAATTTTATCAACAGAATAATCGCTTTGCCAATAGCTTAGAAGAATTAGAGCGATCGGCAAATTTGATGGCTCAAAGCTACGACTATGCTTACCGATTAAAAGTGAGTGATGCTTGCGGAACTGCGCCCTGCGCTAATCGCTCCCTCATCACGGCCTCACCACGAGAAGCTGGACTCAAGAGTTATATCGGCGGAGTATTTGCGACTGAGACAGGCACTACAGTCCCAGTCATTTGTCAAACTCAGAAGCCGTCAATGGATGCTCCGCTCGTTCCTGAATTTTCTCCTAAAGGGGAAGTTAGCTGCGCTCCCCGTTCGGCAAAGGTAAAGTAATAATGAGGGAAACTCCTAACTGTCGCTGGAATTTATGTCTCATCCCAATACTGTCCTTACTGAATGTTTACGAGGCGTTCATCATATAGCGTTAAATGTGCGGGACATGCAGGCGTCGCGGCACTTCTACGGCACGATTTTAGGACTGCATCAACTGCAAGGCGAAGAAGTGCCCGCAACGTTAAAAGCAGAGGTTGCCTCTGGAAAAGTGACAAACTTCAGAACTCCAGATGGCATCATTCTGGATTTGTTTTGGGAACCGGACTTGCTACCCCCCAATCCTGACCCAAAAGCCGCATTCACGCGAGCGAATCATTTGGCGTTTGATATTGCGCCGGAGTTGTTCGATCGCGCGATCGCAGTGTTGCACGAACATCACGTTTTGATTGATCATGGCCCCGTCAGTCGCCCCACAGGGCGGGGAATCTATTTCTACGACCCTGATGGTTTCATGCTTGAAATTCGCTGTAATCAAGCCTAGAGAGGACGATACTCCTCAAGTTTGTGAACAATCTACAACAATCTCTGTGAAGAGTACATCTTTAAATTTAAGAAGATGCATCACAGAGAACGCTCAGACGTATAAGAACTTAAGCCAACAGCATGATTCTCTCTGAGAAAGGTGAAGCAAGCGCATCACTCTAAAGTAGTATCTTGCTATAGAAGTGATCCGCTCTTGCTTAGCGAAGATTCTTCATAGGTTTATGAACGTTTGAGTGAGGTCTAAAAATGCTGACAAAATTGTTTCAAGCCGCAATCATAACTCTGCTACTTAATGTTTGGGCAGGGGCAAGAACTCCGACAAACTCCACGATTTCTGGCTCCGCTTTTCAAGCGATCGCATCTCCCTTTGAATTAAGTCTTCGCTAGGAAGCCTTTGTGCTGCAACCAAAATGTCATTAATTCTACACATTACCCAGAGCGACCAGTGGCAACATGCCAAACAAACGGGTACTTATCGGGGTGACACATTAGATTCCGAAGGATTTATTCATTGCTCTAAGCTAGAGCAGGTCGTATGGGTTGCTAATTCCTTTTATCAAGGGCAATCTTCTCTAGTGCTGTTGTGTATCGAGTCCGAGAAGGTTCAGGCTGAGATCAAGTACGAAGGAGTAGATGGAGGCGAGGAATTCCGCATGTGTACGGAGCACTAAACGTAGAAGCGATCGCCGCTGTCCTGCCTTTTGAACCTGATGCAGACGGATATTTCACTTTACCTGATCAATTAGCCACCGCTTGAAGCCGCTCAGAAATCCATAACAAAATCAATATTGTCTCTCGAATTGTGTAGCATTTGTTAAGATTTTAAAACCGATAACCCGCTACCTGCCCTGGAGAGCTTTCATGCTGCGATTGGAACATATCAGTAAGATTTACCCGACTGGCGAAGTACTCAAGGATGTGAATTGGGAAGTTAAACCTGGCGATCGCATCGGGTTAGTTGGCGTGAATGGGGCAGGAAAATCAACTCAACTGAAAATTGTCGCGGGCGAAGTCGAGCCAACCTCTGGAGAAATCATTCGTCCGTCTAGTCTGCGAATTGCTTACCTGACCCAAGAATTTGAAGTTGATCCAACGCGGACTGTGCGGGAAGAATTCTGGCGAGCCTTTCAAGAAGCGAATAGTGTGCATGAAGCGCTCTCGCAGGTGCATGTGGCGATGGAGACCGCAACACCTGATGAGCTAGACAAACTGCTGACTAAGATGGACAAGCTCCAACGGCGGTTTGAAGGAATGGACGGCTACGGGTTGGATGCCAAGATTGAAAAGATTTTGCCGGAATTGGGGTTTGATGGCGACGACGGCGATCGCTTAGTCAGCGCCTTTAGTGGCGGTTGGCAGATGCGGATGAGTTTGGGCAAAATTCTGCTGCAAACGCCAGATTTACTGCTGCTAGACGAGCCGACCAACCATCTGGATTTGGAGACCATTGAATGGCTTGAAATTTACCTGCGAGGGTTAACTACCCCGATGGTAATTGTTTCTCATGATAGAGAATTTTTAGATCGGCTCTGTAACCAAATTGTTGAAACAGAGCGAGGAGTATCTACTACTTATCTCGGCAACTATTCTGCTTATTTGCAGCAGAAACAAGAAATGCGAGACGCTCAGTTGAGCGCCTTTGATCGGCAGCAGAAAGAACTTGAGAAGCAACAAGCCTTTGTTGATCGCTTCCGTGCGAGTGCCACTCGCAGTACCCAAGCCAAAAGCCGCGAGAAACAGTTAGACAAAATTGAACGGATTGAAGCGCCTGAGGCAAGCGGACGATCACTGCACTTCCGGTTTCCGCCCGCTCCCCGAAGCGGTCGCGATGTCGTGATCATTAAAGATCTGACGCACACTTACGATGACAAAATCTTATTTCTTGGAGCAGAATTACTGATTGAACGCGGCGATCGCATTGCAATTCTTGGCCCAAATGGAGCCGGAAAATCGACCTTACTTCGATTACTAATTGGATCTGAAGCTCCGACAGAAGGAACAGTAACGTTAGGGGATCATAACGTTATTGCAAGTTATTTCGAGCAGAATCAAGCAGAAGCGTTGGATCTCAAAAAAACGGTGTTGGACACGATTCATGACGAAGTGCCCGACTGGAAAAATGAGGAAGTCCGGACATTGCTGGGTCGATTTTTGTTTAGCAGTGATACCGTTTTTAAGAATGTGGAAGCTTTGAGCGGGGGCGAGAAAGCGCGACTTGCACTCGCAAAAATGTTGCTTCGTCCAGCCAATTTGCTGATTCTCGATGAGCCGACCAACCACCTAGACATCCCGGCTAAAGAGATGTTAGAGGACGCCATCCGCAACTATGACGGCAGCGTCATTATCGTGTCTCACGATCGGTACTTCATTTCGCAAACCGTTAACAAAATTGTTGAAATTCGAGACGGAGAATTGAGGCTATATCGAGGCGACTATCACTACTACCTTGACAAGATTGCCGAAGAGAAAGACAAGGCAAAGCTTTTAGCCATTGAAGCTGAAAAAGCGGAGAAAGTAGCAGAAAAACGCGCGAAGCAAAAAGAAAAAGAAAAGGCCAGAAAGGGGCAAAAGTAATTCTCAGTTTGCTAAAAAATCGAAAGCAGAGAAAATGAGGACTGGGGATCACTCATTCAACCGTTGCAATGAGAGTTTCTACTCATTTACGTATAGAGAATTTCGATTAACTATTAGAGCGTAAGTTCTCAAAATCTGGCTTAAATCTCGTCTTAGCTCCACTACAAAAAAAGTTTTTTCTCGGTGGTAGATAAGGTAGGACTCTCAATTGCAGTGGTATGATTTGCGGAGAAATATTAAGTGAAAGGGCATGAACATATGGGGCAAATGCCTGTTTCTCCCGTAGTCCTGATTATTCTCGATGGATGGGGTTATCGCGAAGACCTGGACGGCAACGCGATCGCGGCTGCGAAAACCCCCGTCATCAGCAGCCTGTGGGCTGCCTATCCTCACACTCTGATTCGGACATCGGGTAAAGATGTCGGTCTGCCCGATGGTCAAATGGGCAACTCGGAAGTGGGGCACTTGAATATCGGCGCGGGTAGGGTCGTCCCTCAAGAGCTAGTTCGGATTTCAGATGCGGTTGAAGATGGCAGTTTGCTCAGGAACCCAACCTTAGTTGATGTGTGCCAAACGGTTCGCGCCAAGGGGAGCAAGCTCCATTTGGTCGGGCTATGTTCAAATGGGGGCGTTCATTCTCATTTGAGCCACTTGGTTGGATTGCTCAACCTGGCAAAAGCGCAAGGCATTCAGGATGTCTGCATTCACGTTTCAACTGATGGACGGGACACTCCTCCTACTGCAGCCATCATTGAAATTCAAACGTTACAGAAACAGATCGATCGGATTGGCATCGGTCGCATTGTGACGGTAAGCGGGCGCTACTACAGCATGGATCGCGATCGCAGGTGGGATCGCGTTCAGAAAGCCTACGACGTGATGACCCAGCCCAGCGAAGGTACAGGACAATTGGCGTTAGACGTGCTGAAAACCTCCTATGAGCAAGGCATCACCGACGAATTTGTAGTTCCCACCCGAATTGCTCCGGGAGCCGTTGAAGCAAATGATGGTGTAATCTTCTTCAATTTCCGCCCCGATCGCGCGAGGCAGCTAACGCAGGCCTTTGTTGATCCCCGCTTTTCAGGATTTGAGCGCTCCAGAATCGAACCGCTTTCGTTTGCCACGTTTACGCAGTACGATCCGTCGCTGCCAGTCGCAGTCGCGTTTCAGCCTCAAAACTTAGATAACATTTTGGGCGAAGTCATTGCTCGTCAGGGCTTGCGGCAATTCCGCACCTCCGAAACGGAGAAATACGCTCATGTGACGTACTTCTTCAACGGCGGGCTGGAAGATCCATTTCCAGGGGAAGATCGAGAATTAGTCCCAAGTCCAATGGTGATGACCTATGATCACCAGCCTGAAATGTCGGCGGATGCGGTCACGAATGTGGCGCTTACGGCGATTGAAAAGCGGATTTACTCGCTCGTTGTGATCAACTACGCCAATCCCGACATGGTTGGACACACAGGACAGATGGACGCGACCATCAGCGCTCTTGAAACCGTCGATCGCTGCTTAGGCAAGCTCTTAGAAGGCGTCATTGGAGCGGGAGGAACTGCTATCATTCTTGCTGATCACGGCAATGCTGAAGTGATGTGGGATGAACAGGGCAATCCTTGGACAGCACACACCACAAATCCGGTTCCGTTCATCTTAGTTGAAGGGGAAGGGATCAAGATTCCAGGACATGGAACTGAGGTCACCTTGAGAGAGGATGGACGATTGGCAGATGTCGCGCCGACCATTTTAGACATTCTGAATCTAGAGCAGCCCGCAGAAATGACTGGGAAATCGATGATTCAGAAAGCCGAGTTTGATGTCAGGGCAAACCGGACGCCTGTGAAAATTGCGCGATAATTAGAAAGAGAATTTGAGTTGTTTGCGCCCTTTTGGGCTTTGCATTTCTTGCAAAGGGGTCTTTCACCGTCGATCTTTTGCCTAGAACTCGATTTCCAGCTTTCACTTTAGGGATTTGTACGATGACGCTTATTACTGCTTTAAGAGCGATTTGGATGTTCTCTGCTGTGGGAATTGTCATTCTTGTCCTGCTGCACAGCCCGAAGGGAGATGGTTTGGGCGGTTTGGGCGGACAAGCCCAACTGTTTACCAGTGCTAAAAGTGCTGAAACAACGTTGAACCGGACAACGTGGATTTTGACCGTTCTGTTTATGGGACTTACTGTGATTTTGAGTGCGGGTTGGCTCGGTCGGTAATCCAGAACAGACGACGTTGTGGAGAATTTGCCCATGAATTGGATTGGGCGACGGATTAATCGATTGATTAGAACGCATCTGAGCGCTATCTTTTGTGGCATTGGATGCGTTTTTTTGCTGTCTATGATTCCTGCGATTGGCGTAGAGCGCAACTCCGTAGGAAACGCTCTACAAGCTTCTACAGGAATTACCGCCTTGCCATTGGCTCAGCGTCACCCCCTACCGTCAACCCTAGCTCAGTGGCACAGTCTGTCTGATCGCGGAGATTATTTTGATCAGGTGGAGCGGACGCCGCCTGAGTATCTCGTATGGTCGGAGTTTCCGATCAAGGTTTATGTTGATGCTAGGCAAGGTGGAGGAAGATCTCAAGTCTGGGTCGATGCGGTGAAGAATGCGATCGCGCAGTGGAGCGTTTATTTGCCTTTAATAACCGTGGTGCAGGCGCAAGACGCCGATATTACAATTGTGCGTTCGGCTCCCCCAATTCGATTTCCACCTGTTGCGCGCGTGCGATCAGCAGAAACGCGATTTGAACTCTACACAAAGGGATCGCCCGGAATTTCATATCATCGCTGTTCGATTTTTATTCAACCGAGTCAGGCAGACGTCTATCTGTTAGCGGCTGCACGCCATGAGCTGGGTCATGCTTTAGGAATTTGGGGACATAGCCCGTTTGAAACAGATGCGATGTATTTCTCGCAGGTGCGCGATCCTTTGCCCATTTCAGAGCGAGACGTAAACACGTTGAAGCGGGTGTATGAGCAGCCAACACGATTAGGATGGAAGGTTTCTAGGGAAGAATAAAGGTCAGCTTGAGGGGAAAATCATAGCCGCATGACTAAGCAAGATCTAGTTGACCGAATTCAAGCCTTTAACGCAGGACGCACGCCTGAAACGCTGAAGCTGAAATATAAGGCAATGACAAAAAACGCCTTTGTTTTTTTGCGCGGAACGTGCCATTTGTTCTATCAAGATTTACCTGTTGATATACTTGCAAAAGCGCCTCACGTGTGGATTTGCGGCGATCTGCATTTTCAGAACTTTGGCAGTTTTAAGGGTGACGATCGCTTAGTTTACTTCGACGTAAATGATTTTGATGAGGCGCTACTGGCACCTTGTACGTGGGATATTACTAGATTCCTAACGAGCGTTCTAGTCGGAGCGCACACGCTGAAGGTAAACGACGAAGACGCGCAAGACTTGTGCAAATGCTTTTTGAACACGTACACGGCAGCATTGGAAACGGGAAAATCTAGCGCTGTGCATTGTGCAACGGCAACAGGGCTGGTTCAAGATTTGCTGGAGCATCTAACAACGCGAAATCGTCAGCAGTTTTTAGATGAACGAACCGATCTCAAAAAGAAGACGCGATCGCTGAAATTAATCCCGGAGAAAACATTTGCCGTAAGTGATGCTGAGCGAGAAGCCATCACAACGTTGATTAACACGTGGGCATCGCATCAGCCTAACCCCAACTTCTTTAAGGTGTTAGACGTAGCACATCGGATTGCTGGAACCGGGAGTTTAGGGTTAGAGCGCTACATTATTTTGGTTGAAGGCGACAGTTCACCCGAGGAAAATTATCTGCTGGATCTTAAAGCAGCACGATCGTCATCGCTTCAGCCTTATGCTCCACAGCCGCAGCCAACTTGGAACAGCGAAGCCGAACGAATCACAGCGATTCAGTTCCGATTTCAAGAATCGGCTCCAGCGTTGCTCAATCCGCTCAAGCTCGATGGTAAATCGTTTGTGCTGCGAGAACTTCAGCCCACTGCCGATCGGGTTGACTTGGATCAATGGAATGGCAAGCTCAAACGGCTCAAAAAAGTGGTGCAAACCATGGCAGGAGTAACGGCTTGGGGACAATTGCGGAGCAGCGGACGACAGGAATCTGCGATCGCAGATGATTTGATTGCTTTCGCTCAAGACGCTGCCTCGTGGCATCCAATCGTGTTGGACTACGCGCGATCGTATGCCTCCCGTGTGGAAGCAGATTATCAAATTTTTGAAGCGGCCTGGAAGGATATCAGTTAATGATCTCCGCCCACGGTTGCCGATTGAACCCACGGCTGACAGGCGTTGATCCCTAATTCTGGATTCTGCTTATACGCTTCATCTGTGACCCAAACACTAACCGTGCGATCGTCGGCGACAAAGTAAAGATAGCGAGCCGTAGGATCATACTTCAGACCAACTTTGAGGTTGGAGTAGTCATCTTCGCAGATCTCGAAGCCAAATCTCACCACGATTTGAGCGATTAAACATTCTGGCGTGTCGTGAGATTCGCCTGAAACATCGCGTTCTTGCCAAAACTTATCTAGAAATCGTTCTAGAGTGGGCAATACTTTTCCAGGGGAGCCATCGCGACTGGCATAAACGATCGCTGAGTTTCCCTCAACAATAAAGTGACAGGGAGTTTCCATAAAACAAATAAAGCTGGAGGCGTGAAGGATGACTCGATCATTTCATACTTCACGCAAATCTACTGAATCTTTTCAAGGTTTTTCGGTGCTATTTCTGCAACTACAAATGCTGAATTTGCGATCGCAAAAGCGACTTCCATAAACTCAATTACTATTTCTGTAAACTCAACTACTGTTTGGGCGAACTCAGTTGCTACTTGTGCGATCCCATTTGCTGCTTCCACAGACTCAGTTGCTACTTCCACGATTCCAATTGCTACTTCTGCAATCTCAATAACTGTTTCTACAGCTAAATGAAAAGACGTTGCCCTTCATCCTCAATCTTCTGTTCACAGCAGAGGAAAAAGTTAGAAGCATTGTATCTAGAGCGCGACAGACGGCTTGGGGCTAAGGTGGGATACTAAAGAATACCTGTTGTAGTAAATGTCTAGCATATGCTGCCTGCTCAAGAAGCTGAAGCGTTAATTCTCGAAGCCGTTCAAGCATTAGACGTTCAGCAAGATGTGGAACTCGTTGAGTTGGAAGCGTGCCACGATCGCATTCTCGCATCTCCAGTCACGAGCCGCCTCGATTTCCCCCACTGGGACAACTCCGCGATGGACGGCTACGCAGTTCGATTTGAGGATGTGAAAACGTGTAGTGCTGATCAACCTGCCGTTCTAGAAGTTATTGAAGAGATTCCAGCAGGCTATCAACCTCAAAAAAGTGTTCAACCTGGTCAAGCTGCCCGAATTCTAACGGGATCTGTGATGCCGACTGGAGCAGATACGATCGTCATTCAAGAGCATACTCAACGGCAAGCGAAAACAGTGTTAGTTTTAGAGCCGCCGTCTGAACCGCAAGCCTTTGTTCGGCATCAAGGAGCATTTCATCAGGCAGGTGAACCCCTTTTATCGACTGGCATCGTTCTCAAAGCCCCAGAAATTGCGGTTTTAGCTGCCGCGCAATGTGTGCAAATTCCTGTGTTTCGGCGGGTTCGAGTGGCCATTCTATCGACTGGAGATGAATTAGTTTCTCCTGAGCAATCGTTGCAGCCAGGACAGATTGTAGATTCTAATCAATACGCTTTAGCGGCCCTTGTAGCTGAAATCGGAGCCGAACCGATCACAATGGGCATTGTGCAAGACGATCCAGATCGTTTGAAGGACGCAATCATTCAGAGCTTAGCGCCTGAGTCAAGCGCAACGGCCATTCAATCTGCTGACATCATTCTTTCCTCTGGTGGCGTTTCAGTCGGCGATTACGATTATGTCGATCGCATTTTGGCAGAACTAGGAGCCGAAATTCACATTCGCTCTGTCGCCATCAAACCCGGAAAGCCGCTCACCTTTGCGACGTTTCCCAACACTCTATACTTTGGTCTTCCGGGCAATCCGGTTTCTGCGCTGGTAACATTCTGGCGATTTGTGCAGCCTGCCATTCTTAAACGGTCAGGATTAGCGCATGGCTGGAAACCGAGATTTATTAGAGCGGTAACGACGCAAGATCTGCGATCGGATGGAAGACGCGAATCGTATTTGTGGGGCAACATTGAAATCTTCGATGGCTCTTACCGATTCACTCCAGCAGGCGGCAGCAGCAGTTCTGGTAATTTAATTAATTTGGCAGGCACAAATGCTTTAGGAGTCGTTGCGATTGCGCAGACTCACGTTAAGGCAGGAGACACAATTCAAGTGCTGCTAACTCACGGGAAGTAAGCCTAAATTTCGGCAGAAAGAAAAAATAGATGCAACCAAGACAACGATTCAAGCTTGCATCCATTTTTTTATTTTATGACCAACTATTGTCCTGTCAACTACTTCTGCGGTCTGCGTCTTTGCAGAAATTCGGGAATATCTAGTCCACCTGGTTTCTGTTGCTGCTGCTTTTGCTCAGGGTCGGCTGTAGGTGTTGGCGCAGGGTTAACCGAAATTCGTTTTGGAGCTTCCGTTTTGCCCATGACCGTCGGCTGGACATCTGGGGAAAATCCAGTTGCAATTACCGTAATCCGAATCTCGCCCTGCAACCGATCGTCAATCACCGCACCAAAAATGATATTGGCGTTGGGATCAACCGCCTCATAAATAATTTCGGCGGCAGCATTAACCTCGTGCAGCGTCAAATCCTGCCCGCCCGTAATGTTGAACACCACACCTCGCGCTCCATTGATTGAAGCTTCAAGTAAAGGAGAAGAAATTGCCGCGATCGCTGCTTCTCTCGCTCTCGACTTGCCAGAACCGATACCAATTCCCATCAACGCCGATCCCGCGTCCGCCATAATGGCCCGCACATCGGCAAAGTCAACGTTGACTAATCCTGGAATCGTGATGATGTCAGAAATGCCCTGAATGCCCTGACGCAAGACATCATCTGCCGTGCGAAACGCTTCTTGTACCGGAGTCTGCTCCGAAATCACCGACAATAATTTGTCATTCGGAATAATAATCAGCGTATCGACGCGACTTTGCAGCGCCGCAATTCCTTCTTCCGCCTGACCCGTGCGGCGACGTCCTTCAAACGTAAACGGACGAGTCACCACCCCGACTGTTAATGCGCCTAACTCTTTTGCCACTTCTGCCACGATCGGAGCCGCGCCGGTGCCTGTACCGCCTCCCATGCCAGCCGTAATAAATACCAAATCTGAATGTTCCAGCGCTGAAGCAATTTCATCGCGAGATTCTTCGGCGGCTTTTTGCCCGATCGCGGGATTGCTGCCAGCCCCCAGTCCTCGCGTCAACTTCTGACCCACCTGTAACCGTTTGGGCGCAGAAGATTGAGCCAGCGCTTGAGCATCGGTGTTAATCGACCAAAACTCAACGCCCGACACATCACTTGCAATCATGCGATTGACCGCGTTTCCACCGCCGCCACCCACACCGATAACCTTGATTTTCGCCATGCTCCCAGGCACAATATCACCGCTCCTTACATCTTCGCCAGGTACAGCTTTGAGTCCAGCAGATTGCCCCATATATAAACCAGAATTAAAGGGGTTAGAAGGTTCTGCTGACGTTGAGAAATTATTCGATGACCCCTCCGCATGAGAGCTTTCGTAGCCTTGCTCTTGTCTCTCATGGAGTGTCATTGGAACGGTATTTGACTCATTGTTAAGCGTCATTGGAATCTCAAGCGATGGGAGGACAGACAGTAATTTGGGTTCGGACAGCTTTAGGCGTAGTCGAAGAAATTAGCTAATTGGGAAATTGTCCCACACCTTATGCGTTATGGAGTACCTAATTTTACAGGAGTTTTGGACGCATTCATCTGAACCTTGGGTGATTCGGGGTCGCTCAAATCAATATACGAAATTTGACTGGGGTTAATGCGGCTGTTCAGACGGCGCATTTGATCGAGCCGTCGGAGTTGATTGGGAAAATTATCGCTGTAAGCGCCGAAATGAACGATCCCAAATTCTGTTTTCAAAATTAAGTTTGAGGGATCATCCCAACTCACTTCAAGAACCTTAACTTGGCTTTGAAGAACAGTTTGGTAAAACGCTGACCAATAAGGGCGATAGGATTCTGGCTTACCTGTAACTTTTAATGTTGGCAGTTTAAAGCTTTGATTGAACGCCGTATAGCTTTTGAGGGGAATCAATAAACCACTTTCATCTAAAAGCGTAGGTTGAGCAGAAGCAGATTGAGCACCGCTCGACGTTGAGACAGCAACCGGAACCCGCTCCTGAATTCTGACGGTCAAACTCGGTGGAAAGAGTTGCCGATCGACGGTAGCTTGAGCGATCGGAGCTTCTGACTTGAGCGCTTCTGCGATCGCTTGCGGCTGAATCTTAAAGAGCGACTGTGGATATGTGAGAGGCAAGCGTGATCGGAGGGCTTGAGGTGAGATCAATCGGTTGCCTTCGATCTCAACCTGCTCCGGTTCACGAATCACCCAAGCCGGTAAAGTTGCTGCCCAAACGGAGCCAGCCGCAAGTCCTAAAACGGCGATCCTCCGCCATCCGCTCTGAAAAAATCGAACTCGCCGTTGGCGACGCAGGGTGCGGCGACGTTGGTTTAAGTCAGTGGACGATACGGGGGCGATGCTAGTCATCCTGTTCTCACACGGGGCAAAGGGGGCAAGTGGGGTCAGACTTAGCCATTCTGCCAAGCCTGACAATTAATCTCAACCTAAAGTTAAAGAATGAGTCGTGAACTTTAAAGATTGGGAGCGCTCAGGCGTTGTCAGCCCTACTCTAATCGATCTGCTTTGCGATCAAACAACTTTTTTGAGAGGCCATTTGAGAGGCTAGTAGTCTATGCAAGCTTAGATCGAGAACGGTGTAGACCTGCTGATTAGCATTGATGCTGTGCTGTAGAAACACATTAATCACATCTTTCACATGGGCAAGGCGATCGTTCAACCACAGGCTTACACCACTACCCTCTCGTTCCCCCTACTTTCACAGAAAGCCTTAAGCTCTCTAGGAGTTTGAAGCTTCTTGTAAAAGAGTTGCGACTCGCTCGCCAAACTCGGGATCAACGTTTGCCAAGCTCAAAAGCTGGAGATATTCTTGCCGAGTTAATCCTGCTTGTTCAATGATGGCGATCGCGCCTGTCTCAATGTCGCGCTGAAGGCGGAGAGATTCAGAGTCAGTCTCTGCCGCTTGCAGTTCTCCTTCTCGACGCTCAATTAGGCTCACAACCTGAAGACAGGCGTAAACAAACTGACTGAGTTTTTCTGAAGAAATGGTACTCGCATCAATCCCCACACTAGGAGCACTAGGAGCCGTTTGGGAGGTCACGATAGAACTATTTTCGGTAGCAGATGCAGCCAACGTTGCGCTAGGGTTAGCTAGTGTGCAGCACAGGGCGATCGCGATGACGAGTAGAGTTTGCAGCGTTTCCTTCAAGGTTATGTGCAAGGCTAATTGCATCTAGACGTCCTTCTATTGAAACTCTAGCCTTGAGAATACAGTGAATGTCGGATTTAAGAGACGAACTAAAAGAAACGGTGGATGAAGCCGAGTGGGATTGGTTAATGCCGCATGAAGAACGAGGCGCGGTCATTGTTGTAGCAGAAGGATTGGACTTAGTTGAGGTCGGAGTCGCGATCGCGAACGATAATGTGACCTCAGTTCAACATTGGATTGGTCAGTGCTTGATCTATAAGCCATCAGACGAGCAGAAAGCCGTTTGGAACCAGAACCAGGAAAAACGCTTTAACGCGCTGATTGTTCAGCCTTATGTTCTGGTGCAAGAGAAAACGCAGTCCTGAAATTTTCTCGTAGTGAAGTCGTAGGATACGGCAGTGTCTCGATTCTCGTGCCAAAAAATCTACAACGACTGTCTCCAATTATTCGTCCTTCCAATGGGCTAACGTCGATCCCGTGTGTCCTGTAGTGACCCAAAGAATTGCCCGTCCGCCATCTCGAAGCACTTTTACAAAGGGTTCGGGCTTCGTAGCAGACGAGTCGGACTCCGTAGCAGACGGGACAGAAATCGTCTTAAGGTGAATTCCTCGACTTCCCAACACAATTTCGCCAATGACGCGGGCGCGCTGCATGTGGTAATCCGACGTAACAAGATAAACGCTGTGAACGCCTCGTTGCTGAAGCTGATCGACTATTGTGGTGAAATTGGTAACCGTATCAACCGCTTGATAATCGAGATTCAACCGATCTAAATCTACTCCGGCTTCAGAAAATACCCATTCTGTATATTCTCTGGGTGTTCCTGATGAAATCCAGATTGGTAAATCAGGATGTTGTCGAGCAAATTTGGCGGTGAACTGTTCTCGATCTTTAGACCCACCTAACACAAGAATGGCATCTGGCTGCTCAAAGTGAATCTGAACCGCACGAACCCCAAACCAGATGACGAGGGGCAGCGCTACCCAAAGCCAGGGGAACCGGCGAGACCGTCCCTGTTTGGTAGAACGCTGTCTAGAGACAGACTTTGATTCTGGAGAAAACTCGCTTCGCGATCGCATGATGCCACCCAAAACTAACCACTCTCACACTTCACCTTTGGTCGCCGCGATCCCGGACACCCAAGCGATGTCAAGACGCGCAAACCATTCAGATTAACTTCAGAAGATCCTCGATGCTCACCGGATTTAGCGCATGTTACTGACCAAGGCTATCAGGAGGTGTAGTTCTCTCAGATTGAGCTTGGGCAATCGTGGCTTGAATTTTGGGAAGCGCGAAGAACTTCTGGGCATCGGCTAACAGGCGAGTGCCCCAAAGATTATCTTTCAAAAACTTAAGATCGCTGTAGCGGCTGTCCATTTTAATTGCAGATTCACCTAGCGCCAATCCTTGAGCGCGATCGCCTTTTGAATAGAGTGCGATCGCCACTGCCAGTTTGGGTTCAACAGCTTTCGCATCTAGTAAAACCGCCTGCTTCCACAGTTTAATCGCTTCGTTTGGATCTCCCGCTTCATATCTCAACAACCCAATATTGTTGATAGCGGGCCAAAATGCCTTATCTTGAGAAACCGCTTTTTGGTAACTCTCGATCGCCTCTTTCGGCTTTTTCAGCATCATGTAGGCATTGCCCAAGTCAAATAGCGCTCCTGGCGTATTTGGTTTCAGCTTGAGACCCGTTTGAATGTAGCTGATTGATTGGTTGTAGTCCGTCTTCTGAAAATAGGCACTGCCAAGTGCAAATGGAATGGCAGCATTTCTCGGATCAAGGCTCTGGGCGCGCTTGAGGGAGGAAATTCCCTTATCTAACTCATTAGTTTGCAAATACAAACTGCCCAAAATCGCCCAAGATTCGGGAGCTTTTGGCGCAAGCTGAGTGGCAAGTCGTGCCCGCGACACTGCCAGCGGAAACTGCTGAAATTGAGCAAGCTGCGTTGCCTCTTGAAGCAGTCCCAGTCCTTGTTGCTCTAATTTAGTCAGATCAACTTGAGGAGTATGAGGGATAAGCTGTGCGGATGCAGGTTGCATCACAGCGAACAATCCCAACGCTAAGCAGGCGGAAATCAGAGAAAATCGTCTTGCCACAATGAGACTTGAAAAACGACAGGGTGCTGTCAGTTAGCTTAATCGATCTTGCTGGCGATCGTGACAAAAACTTAAAGGACTAGCCCTACCGTTTCCGATCAATTCGAGGTACTCTATCTGTTTCAAACCGCCTCTACATAGAAACCTCACAGCTTCTTCAACTCAACCTATGGATCGCTTTAAAGTCGAAGTTATCTCCCAAACGCCCAACCCCCAGCAAACGATTTATGCGGCGATGCACCAGGATTATGCAGAAGGTTTTGTCTGGGACGATCGCGATCGCTTTCCCGATGAGCGCAAAGCAGGGGAGATGATTATCAAACACTTGCTTGCGGGCAATAGAGGGCACTACGGGCCGCTAGAGCATCCTCAGATTGTGCTCAATTGTGGCTGGTTCCCCCACAGCACAATGCAGCAAATTCGGACCCATCGGGTAGGAATCTCATTTGATGTCCAATCTTTTCGTTACACGGGACAGCGCGTCATTGATGTGGTTGAAGGTAAGCGCGAGGTCGAGGAAGTCTTCTACCTGCGCCCTCTCGGATTTTATAGCGATCGCCAAGGCAAAAAATACGAATACACGCTCGAACAGCGTCAGCAAGATGTTGAGTGGTGTCTCGAAGCGTGCAAGCGGTATCAAACCCGCATTCAGCAAGGCTTTTCAGAAGAACATGCGAGAGGCCTAATTCCGTTTGATGTGCGGCAGCACTGGGTGATGTCAGCCAATGTGCGATCGCTGATGCACCTTTTAGACCTGCGTTGGAAGGCAGACGCTCAACTAGAAGCCCAAAAACTTTGTGAGTCCAGTTGGGATCACTTTAAAGCTTGGGTTCCAGAAATTGCAGAGTGGTACGAAACCAATCGGCTGAAGAAAGCACGGCTCTCGCCTTAAGACTATTCCTGACCGTCATTTTGGTTATGCCTTATCCTGAGATTCCCTCGACCTTTCCGTAGAAAGCTTAGGGGATCTGCAAATTTGGTATGCTTCTGATTTGAAGTTGCAAAATTAACATTCTAAGGTCAGGCACGCATGGGAGGAGATGAATGAATATCGTAGAACTATTTCAGAAAGGCGGCGTGACCATGATCCCGCTCCTGCTGCTTTCAATTTTGACGCTCACCGCCGTAATCGAGCGATCGTGGTTCTGGTTCAATGTTCTCAATAAAGAAAAAGAAGTCGCGAGTCGCATCATGGACACCTCAAAGCGCGACTGGATTGCCGCCACAGAAATTGCGCGGCAGTCTTATGATCAGCCGATCGGACGGTTCCTTTATTCACCCATGCGGCTGCAAGACCCTGATCCAGAACTATTTCGTCTAGCGTTAGAATCAACCGCCGACGAGGAAATTGCATCCATGCGTCGCGGCGACAAAATTTTAGAGGCCGTGATTGCGCTCGCGCCTTTACTGGGACTGCTGGGAACCGTGATTGGTCTGATTATTTCGCTGGGGTCAATTCGCATTGGTGACATTGGAACCGCGTCTACAACTGGCGTCACGACCGGAATCGGAGAAGCGCTAATCAGTACAGCAACGGGCTTGGTTGTTGCGATCTTCGCCGCTGTCTTTTACCGCATCTTTCAAGGTCTAATTTTCAATCAAGCAAAAATTTTTCGGCGGACAGGCAACGAATTAGAAGTGCTCTACCGTCAGCAATGGCAACTTCAACACGGGAAAGCGCTTCCTGAACGCCTCAGTTAACCCCGCTCTGATTCAACGATCGCATCCTATCCTTTGCGTCCCCATATGAAAATTAATTTCGACTCCCCCACCGATGATGCTCAGATCCAGATTATTCCGCTGATCGACGTGATTTTCTGTATTCTGACCTTCTTCATCCTGGCAGCCCTGCAGTTAACTCGTCAGCAGGGCATCAACTTAGATTTACCGAGAGCCGCGACCAGCAACGTGCAAATGCGAGAAACGCTAGTCGTCACCATTGATTCAACGGGACAAACCTATGTAGACACGCAAGTTGTCAATCGTGCTCAGCTTTTTCAAGTGCTGAAGAACTATCAGGCTCAGCGACCAGACGGGTTACTCGTACTTAGAGCCTCGCAAACGGCATTTTACAACGATGTGATTCAGGTGCTGGATATTCTAAGATCGGTCGGCGGCGATCGCGTTGCCCTCGCGACCGAGCCGACAACTCAAGTGCCCGGACAATCACAAACTCCAGGCGCTCCAGGACTCCAATCTCCAACCATTCCTGCTCCTGGTTTACCCGGAGCGCCTCTCAGTCCAACCAATCCTGCAAATCCAAACGGACTGCAACAGCTACCCACTGATCCGAGCCAAACCCAACCGCTTCCTGGTCAGTCAGCACCTCTCGCTCCAAATCCGGCAGGTCAATCACCACAGCCGTCTGATTCTGGCGTTCCTCCGGTGCCCAATCAATCGGGCCAGTAGAACAAAAAAAGGCAAGCATTTCTGCCTGCCTGATTAGAAACTAGCGACTGCACTTAATGACGACTATTACGAATTGGTGTGCCGCACGGATAGGTTGCAATCGGTTCGCGTTTAACCTCTGCAATGACAGAACTGGCTTCTGTAATGGAATTAGCAGGCCGCAGCTTTGCAGCTTCATAGTCCGCCTTCAGTTTTGCCATCATCTCAGGACGCCGATCATAGAGACGCTTGAGCGATCGCGGCTGACATTGGTTAATCACATAAGCAGTGAGAATCGGCAGCGCGATCGTACTATCGGTGTAGCAGACGACGGTATTTGGCAACTCATCGGGATCAACCTTCCCCCAACTCACCGCTTCATTTGGCGTTGCACCCGATAAACCACCAGTATCAGGGCGGGCATCAGTGACTTGCACAAAGTAGTCGTGTCCTCTTTCTTCTAAACCCAAGACCTCGTGCAGTTGAGGTTGGGTTTGCAGTAAGAAGTTTTTAGGACTGCCGCCGCCAATGATTAACGCGGCACTCTTTCCATCTACATCTGGAATCCCAGACTCACGAGCCGCATAAGCGATCGCGGCGGTTTCGTTCACATCCGCAAGCGGATCAATTTGCAACGCTGATCCTTCTAGCGCCATCGCGGCCAGGTTCATGCCAATCGAGCTATCTCCGGGAGACGAGGTGTAAATCGGAACGCCACATTCATAGGCCGTAGCCAAGAGTGAAGGATTTTGCACTCCGATCCGACGCTCCACTTCATGTACATACTTTCCGAGCAGATAGTGAAATTCTGCTGTTCCCATGCGCTTCTGAAACGGTTCTGCCTTAATAATTTCTCGAATGAAGGCATCGGTACCCAGCAGCACATCGTAGTCAAACACGATGTCATAAATCCGAATTCGACCCTCTTGGCGCAGTTTGACATCATCGACAAAGGGATTGCTGGCATACAAGTCCAAGCCCAACCCATAGTGCATGTCGTGATACAAATTAGCTCCAGTGCTAATCATCCAATCCACAAATCCATGGCGGATCAGGGGAGCCAGCACTGATGTTCCAAAACCCGCCGGAGTCATCGCACCCGACAAGCTGAGTGCCACCGTTACGCCATCTTGCATCACTTCGCGGCTTAGCAAGTGACAGGCTTCCCGGAGCCTTGCTGAGTTATACGCAGTGAAATAGCCATCGATTAGGTCTACAACGCTAATCTCCGCAGGCATGGGGGAGGGCGTAATTTTGTGACTAAGAAGTTTGGACATGATTGCACTCCAGAAAGGTTAAGACGCATAAAGTGAGGTTTAGAACAGGTCGAAGTCAGTTCCATAAACTGACGCAGAGAAAACTTCCGCACCACCTTGAGGATGGGCAAAAAAGCGGTTCAGCACGACAAGGGAAGCCACGATTTAAAGCTTGGCGAAGCCAATCGAAGCTTGCACAGAAAATTGTTAGACAACCAGTGCTAGATTCAACCGCAACACACTTGCCTGCAAAAGCTTAGAAGCTTCCTATAAATTGAGTCAGCACTTTGGTGATTGAGCATCTAAACCTCGTCGCCCAATCCCAAATAACCGACGTCATCATTTATTTCTTAAAATTCTCCTAGAAGAGAAGATGACCGATCCAGTTCGCAAGTCTAACAATCACAAAGCGTTTCAAGAGGAGATTGCGAACCTAGAGTTACAGATCGGTCAGTTCATACTGGGCGCTTCGCAACGGTCTGCCCAAGAGAGTGCAGGGTCACACTGTCGCTTTCGCTTTAACTTCATTTCCAGATACCAAAGCGGACGCCAAGGATATCCAGCAAACGAGAACGGTTTCAACGTTTTTGTAACCTGTTACTAAGCACGGACCAGCCTATATTAACATCAATGTTTAAAATGAATTCTACTTAAATGGGCATAAACTTTAACTTACATAGAGTATGGGCTGGGCTGGTAGGCTAGAAGAGTCTAAAGCTCAAATATTATTACACCGTTGTAACGTCCTATCCCTATGACCATCTCCTCAGAATCGTCAAATCAATCGTCTTTAAGCGCCGATCAGCATCGCGTCAAAATGCAGCGTCGTAAAGAAGTTCAGGACAAACGATTGGCAGAGCGCGATCGCGAGAAAGGGTTGATCATTGTCCATACCGGAAATGGCAAGGGTAAAACTACGGCAGCGTTGGGCATGGTGTTGCGATCGCTTGGTCATGGCTATAAGGTCGCGATCGTGCAGTTTATTAAAGGAGCGTGGGAACCCGCAGAGAAAGCCGCGTTTGAGAAATGGGGTGATCAGCTTGAGTTTCACGCTCTTGGAGAAGGCTTTACTTGGGAAACTCAAGATCGCGATCGCGACATTCAAAAAGCAACAGAAGCGTGGGAGAAAGCTCTATCTTACATTCACCATCCTGACTTTAGATTAGTTCTACTCGATGAAGTGAATATTGCACTTAAGCTGGGCTACCTGAGCGTTGAAACAGTGCTGGCAGGGTTAGACCAAAAGCCAGAGGAGTCTCACGTTATTCTTACGGGGCGGGGAGCGCCACCGGATTTAATTGAAAAGGCTGACCTAGTAACAGAGATGACCCTAGTTAAGCACCCTTTCCGCGAACAGGGGGTAAAGGCGCAACCCGGAATCGAGTTTTAACCGAGTTTTAACTAAAGCCTGTATCAAGAAGTCCATTCAAGTTAGATGCCCATGATCCACCCTTCAGGATTGTGGGCATTTTTTGTTTTCTCTATTCACCAGAAAGAAAAACCTCTGAACTAAAGTATTGCTTCCGTAAATCATCGAAAGTTTGAAGAAACTGCAAAGCACTGAACATGTTTTTCAGTATTAACTCTGAAGTTGTTTCCCATTATTTGTATAAATCTGTACTTGTATAAACGCCTTCTTTTCATCTTTCTAAACGAATTAGCAACGCTGACCTTCATCAAAAAATACAAGACGGTTGGCTGACCTTAAGAATCGGGGAATTCTAGAGCCTGAAGCCAGAAAAGTTTGCCATCCTTTCACGTCCTTTGCTCATAGAGAATAACTGCCATGCCTACCACTGAACAATTTAATGCGGCAAAATCGCTCGACAATCCCTTCAGCTTACAGATTGAAGAGGGAACGCTCAGCAGCAACACTAATAGCCAACTGTACAAAGTTTCTGCTAGCAGCAGCAGCCTAAATGCAAGACTTGCTTTGACCGACTTAACAGGCAACGCCTTGCTCAAAGTTTACGGTAGCGATCGCGCCCTTATCAAAGAGTCAAATCAGCCATCTCGCTTATCTGAGTCCATCCTGCTCGACAGCATTTCTTCAGGAACCTATTACATTGAAGTTGCGTTAGATCCTGCAGCAGTCACATCTGCTAATTACAAGCTCAACGTTGAGTTCAATACAACAGCAGATTTCAACAACATCGTTTGGCACAATGCTGCCGCTCAGCAAGCTGCAATTTGGCAAATGTCAGGTAGCACCTTGACAGGTTTTAGCACCATCAATGGGGTTGGGCCAGAGTGGCAGACTCAAGGATTTGCTGATTTTGATGGCGATGGAGAGGATGACATTGTTTGGCGCAATCTAAACTCAGGTCAGCTGGCATTTTGGTTTCTCAAAGACAAGCAACTCGTTAGTGCTGTTCTCGGTAACACAGTTTCCCTCGATTGGAAGGTTGTTGGTACGGCGAACCTTGATGGCAACAACTTTGCTGACTTAGTTTGGCAACGGTATGAGGGCGGAGTTTCTACCGGAACAGTTGCTTTGTGGCAGATGCAAGGCGCTACAATAGCTAATTCTGGAGTGCTTGAATCTGCGAGAGGATGGTCAATTGAGAAGATTGGCGACTTTGATGGGGACAACCAAGACGATTTGTATTGGCGCTCCACAGATGGAGGCACTGCGGTCTTCTTGCTGAGTGGCATAACCAAGCTAGAGGGAGCACTTGGGCCTAGCATTCCGTTGGAGTGGAAGCTTCAGTTCGTTTCCGATCTGAATGCTGATGGCAGAGACGATCTCATCTGGCGAAACGAGCGGACTGGAACGTTTGGACTTTGGCTGATGGATGGACTGCAATTTAGCGACACTAGATCAATCGAGTCGGGGTTAGGTTGGCGAATAGAACAAGTGGCCGATTTTAATAAAGATGGCAAGGCAGACCTGTTCTGTCGTAGCGTCAACAACGATGTTGCAGTCGCTCTAATGGATGGTCTCACAACCACCCAATTTGTCAGTCTGCCGTCTGTTGGGCAAGAGTGGAAAGTAGAACAAGTGGCCGATTTTAATGGAGATGGCAAAGCCGATCTACTGTGGCGCTCTGAATCTTTGCAATCGGCAGCAATTTGGCTGATCGATGGAACTGCAACCACGGTAAGTCTCCTCAAGGATAGCAATGGAGCAGATCTCAGCAAAGCGTACAACGGCATCGACGCGAGTTGGAAAATTCGGGGTACGCTTGAGCGTAACTTAACCTCCCAACCGTTCAGCATTAGTGGTGCTACGCTCGAAACCGCATTTAACATTGGGATACTAGACGACGCTGGTAGGTATCAAGACAAAATCGGTCAGGGTGAGAATGACTTCTATAAGTTCTCGGTCGGCATTGAGTCTGATCTAACCGCTTCGGTGAGTAGTGGAGCGGCTTTAGAACTCTATAAAAATGTGGATGGGGCCTGGACGAAGCAAGCCTATCAAGCAGGCATTATGCAAACGATCGGGAAAGGCGACTATTATATCCAAATTGGCGGAGCAACACAGCCAACGACTTATACGCTAGACATTCTGGGTGTACCGCGCCGAATTGATCTGTCGGGTACAGCATTTGTTGGTGAGACTGCTTCGTTTGCCTTGGTTGAAAGCACTGATCCTGCCATTAACAAGGTGAATGCTACTTTCCAGATTAAGAATTTGGAAACATTTGTCGCGAGCGATTTCACAGTGTCATTCTATATCTCACGTGATTCTGTGATTGATCCGTTTGACCCTGTTCCAAATAGAGGAGATCGCCAGTTGGAGATCTCGCTCAATGGTGATCAAGAAGCTATTATCTCTGGTAAAGACTTGTTGGTTAAGAAAGGATTGGGTAAGAATGGCACCTTTGATGGCAACGTCACGCTAACGCTTCCAGGCACACAAGACGTTTTCTGGACAATCGACAAGTCCTACTTCATTGGTATGGCGATCAATCTAATCGGTTACCAGAATGAGACGAATGCTATGGATAACTTCAACGTCGCGCTGGGCAAGGATAAGTTGGAGCTTAAAGTTACGAATGTCCCGACCATCGACCTCAGCGGACAGAGCCTGACAAAAGTGACTCCTGGCAGTAGCTTCCAACCCGGCGCGAAGATCAATTTGCAATACGCTGTTGCGAACCTAGGTAGCAGACCCACTTCAAGTGAATTTAAAGTCAAGTTCTATGCTTCTCTTGACCCGGACATTAACCCGGAGCAAGATCGCGAAATTGGGGCTGATATCGTAACTGAAAGCATCCTCAAACAGAGCGTCAGTGGAACCCGTTCTATAGAGGTTATGCTTCCAGATAGGAATTCGCCCGAGCTACAAGGCAAGTCTGGAAACATACCAATTTATATTGGCATGTACGTTAACGCTGACGTCATTGACATTAGCGATGCTGATCCCAGCAACAACGTCAATCAAGGAGTCGCTGATCCAGCTAAGCCAAGGTTTGACGTTTTCCAAACCTCTATTGATGTCTAGGTCAAAAATCTTTAGGTTTGACGAAAACTAGACATTCGTTAAGTCAAACACAACTCAAATCAAAAGGGACACAACAAACCGTTGTGTCCCTTTTTTGCGATCGTATCCCTTTCTGAGCCAGCAAACATGGATGATCCAGAGCGTGAACAAGTAAGTATTTAAGGCTAAAGGCGATCTGGATCAATGCTGTTATTCTTCCTGAGCGATCGCAGGAGTAGAACACTGCATTAAAATCTCCCGATTTCTGGGGTAGAGATAGAGCAACCTAAAAAAGTACTGAGAATCGAAGCTTCTAGGATCGCTACGTTGGCGAGAGCGATCGACCAGCCGATGAGTAGTGATACGCGCGTCGGGCACACCTGTTTTGGCAACTAACCAAGCAAGAGACTGATATTGCGCTCTGGTATAACCGCTATGACTGCTTCTGTTTCCTCGCCCATCTGGCGGCGAAACTAAAGAGATGTGGTAAGCAAAGTTATTAACTGAAGCCGGGAAGTTTGGATTTGTTTTAACCGCTTCTTCTGTAGAACCCGCAAATACTGAGTTGCCTGCTCCAAACGCGCGCCGCTCGGGCGGAACCATGTAAACGACCGTACCATCTTCTTCAATCAAAGTGTGGTAGCTCACCTGATCAGCATCTTTAGGATGCGACGTTCGGAAATAGTTAATGGTTGACTGTGCAGAGCCAACGGTTTCATGCAGAACGACGATCGCATCATTTTGAACTGGCTTACCGTACAAGTCCTGAAGGAATCGTCTGCCAAAATTTGTTGGATGTGCCAAGATGACTTCTTCTCTAGGGCTGTAGCTCGGTGAGTCTGTAGATAAATCTTTACTCGCCGCTGCATCTACGCCTTGCCTAAAGCGGCTAAGCGGAAGTTGTCCTGTAATAGCAGGAAGTCGTCTATATTTGCTGGATGAGGTAGAAGGTTTGACAGCACAAGCACTGGATAATAATTCTCTAGCGTCTGCTGATGTAGGTTGAAGTGCAACGGTTAAGCTAGTAGAAAGTTGAATTCGTTTACCTTCTATCCATTCTGCGTCTCCAGCGCGGATAGTGACGAGCAGAACTGCTAAACCGAGAGTGACGATCGCAAGCGCCCGCAGAATTTTCTTCATAGTGAACTTGGCTGACTAGATGTAGAGAGCAGTAGCAAAACGTTTGATTCGGTCTTCCCTAGCTCAAAATAAAGGTCTTCTAAAATTAAGCAAAGAGAGGACTCAACTGAAAAGCATGTGTCCTAAATAACTCAAGCCACTTAGAAATGACAGAGAAGCTGTTTCATTCAAGCGGATCAAACTCTACTGACGCTCTAACGCCGTCTTTGTTCTTCTAGTTTTGTGACTCGTTCTTTAAGTTCAATCACCAGCGTAGCAAGGCGATCAAAGCGTGAATCGGCGGAGGTAGATTGTCTATAAACAGGCGGCGCAGTGGGTGGTGCAGTTCTACTTGAGAGCGATCGGGCAGCAGCTAACTGGTTCACCTGATTTCTTAATCCCGCTAGATCTGTTTCTAGGCGCGAAAGGCGTGAATCGAAGCTAACTTGGGCCTGGACAGGCGACCAAGCGTGTACTGCGATTAGAAGAAAAATAGCCACTCCAGCAATTGGCGCTGCCAATCTCCAAAAGATTACTAACCATCGGTGCATCATACGTTGTGCTGACTTTGGTTGATTGTCTCAACAGAACCTTATCTAGAAGCCCTTTGTCATCTAGCTCCGGGCTAGTTAGGAATCCGTTAACCGTTCTTAGAACCGCCGTCCTTTGTCTTGCTTCAAGCAAATTCACTCCTGATTCGTTACAGTTTGAAGCGTTGCTGTAGCGACTGCTTTTCCAGATTCTCTCAGATACGTCTACAATTCTGATGGCTGCTACAAGATAATCCTATCGAGAATTTTTACTTCTACTGTAAATTCAGAGTTATCTTTCTTAACTACTTGTTACAATGTCAGAGAACTATTGTGGGCGAGGAACTCCATGTTCGGTGGCTTCACTGGTCTCAAAACACCTTCTAGCACAGACTTTGGCGAGCAAATGCTCAACAAAGTTGCCAGCCAATCGATTCGTCACCTTTTCTCTGAGAGCGAATCTGTCGACATTTCCGTGCGCTGTTTTCCGTCGAGCAAACTGCTTCAGGGCAGTATCGACAGCTTTAAGATGAGCGGACAGAAGCTTTTAATTCGCAAAGAGTTTTGGGTTGAAGACATGTGGTTCGAGACGGATGCCGTCTCGATCGATTTTGGCTCCATTATGTCAGGCAAGATCCGGCTTAAGCAGCCTACACAAGCAGTGGCTCAGGTAACGCTTACGGAAGCAGGGATCAACCGTGCCTTTAAATCTGAATTAGTGGCGAAGCGGTTGGTTGATGTGACTGAGCCGACTCTGATGGACTTGTCGGGTGGAGAGCCGATTTCTTTTACTGATATTGAACTGAAGCTGTTGCCGGATAATCAGATCCGGATTTTTGCAAAAGCGGCTCTGCCTAATGGATCGGTTCCAATTAGCCTGACATCTACGTTAGAAATTTCTCGTCGGCGTCGCATTCTGTTTCAAAACTCGCAGTTTGAACCTGATGTTGTTCCCGAAGAGCAACGAGGGATTTCAGAGGTTTTGACGAACGCTTTTGCAGAAATTTTAAACAACATGGTGGATCTCGATCGCTTTGATCTCGATGGTGTGATGTTGCGCCTCAACCGTTTGGAAACTGAGGGCGATAAGCTCATCTTTAGTGGCTACGCTGAAATTGAGAAATTTCCAAGTAAAACTTGAGTGGGTGAGTTGAAAGGCTTAGAGTGATTATCACTCGCGATATTTCGCAAGGTTTCTGTAAGGACTAAAGAATTGCTACTTACAGTTCTATTTTGTTAAACGATGCGATCGTCATTGATAATTGTTGGTTGTCAATGACCTACTCTATAGCCCTCTATGAATTGGATCATTACTAGCATTTGGTTGCTGCCCTTGCTTGGGTTTTCGATTCTAGCGGTGGCGCTGATTATCGAACGAGTCACGTTTTGGGTGAAAATTGGAAAGCGCGGCGATCGCTTTGTTCGAGAAGTCCTTACCCTGTACAAACGCAGTCCAAAGGGAGCATTTGCTCTATTGGAGCAGAATACAGATTTGCCAATTGCCCGAATTTTTATAGCGGCTCTGGAGCTAGAGTACGCTACTCCCGAAGAATTTCGCCTAGCCCTAGAAAGCGCCGCTCAAGCCGAAATTCCTCTACTTAAACGATTTAATACGGTCTTTGACACAATCATCAGCCTTGCACCCTTACTAGGACTGCTGGGAACGATCCTAGGCTTAATTACTTCGTTTGCGTCTCTGCAACTCGGTGATGTGGGCGGGACTAATGCTCGGGGCGTGACGGGTGGCATTAGCGAAGCTCTGACTTCAACGGCAGCAGGATTAGTTGTATCAATTTTTACTTTAATGTTTGCAAATACCTTTCGAGGGTTGTACATCCGACAAATTGCTCGAATTCAGGAATACGGTGGACAGTTAGAATTGCTGTACCGTCGTCGCCGAGATGGAGTGCCTTATGCGTCTTCCTGAAGAACCCGATCTACCTCCTCAAATCTATATCGCGCCGATGATCGATGTGGTCTTCGCATTGCTGACGTTTTTCATTCTATCTACGTTATATTTGACGCGATCGCAGGGTCTTCCCGTTTCGCTACCCAAAGCGGCGACTGCTCAATCTCAGAATGCAGCGCAAATTGTAGTCAGTCTCGATCAAAAGGGCAATTTAGCGTTAAATAAGCAAGCTGTTAAACTCGATGCTCTAGGAGAGCGAGTCCGTGCATTACTGAATAGAAACCGCCAAGCTGTTGTAATTATCAACGCAGATGAGCGGGTAAGCCACGGGCGGGTAATTACGGTGATGGATCAGTTACGAACCATCCCTAATATCAGGCTGGGAATTGCAACTGAGCAGCCGTGACGTTGGTGCGATTCTCTAGAAGCGTGATCGCTGGAGTATGCCGACGAGACGCGAACATCTTCGTGTCTAAAGGTTTTGAGCAAAAATAAAGTTTGCGATTGGCTCAAGCTCCAAGTTCTGAAGAATGGTACTAACAGGATTTGAGATCGAATTTTGCATAGCTTTAAAGCATTTCAATGTTCTACAGATTTAATTAAACGAAAGCGACCGCAATAAAACTTTTCAAAACTTGGGGATCGATTAGCTCCCGTTATCAATCGCTACAGAATGTTTGAATTGAAGCGAAACGAGATCCTGATATGATTCTGAAAAGTCCGCGCCTAAACACCGAATCAGGACGCAATTGAAGAAATCGATTCCCGCCTAGGGATCGCTACGATGGCAAACTGATTCCTAGTGACTATACGCAACGTCTTGTCGCCAAAGGGTAAAGAGCAGGTTAATGCCTGGTCACTCTGGTGATGTTTGCTTGGTAAGGTCTTGAACTAATTTTTACAGGAAGGGACATAATGTCTTACGCTCAAACTAGCACTCAGTCGAAAACTGGGTATAAAGCCGGGGTACAGGATTATAAGCTGACCTACTACACACCGGACTACACGCCCAAAGATACGGACGTTTTGGCGGCGTTCCGCGTTACTCCTCAGCCTGGCGTTCCCCCTGAAGAAGCAGGTGCAGCTGTGGCGGCTGAATCGTCTACCGGGACTTGGACAACGGTTTGGACAGACTTGCTGACCGACCTCGATCGCTACAAGGGGCGTTGCTACGATATCGAGCCTGTTCCCGGCGAAGACAATCAGTTCATCGCCTATATCGCTTATCCCCTCGATCTATTTGAGGAAGGGTCGGTCACCAACTTGCTGACCTCCTTGGTGGGTAACGTATTCGGTTTCAAAGCGCTGAAAGCGTTGCGTCTAGAAGACTTGCGCATTCCGGTTGCTTACTTGAAGACCTTCCAAGGGCCTCCTCATGGTATCCAGGTTGAGCGCGACAAATTGAACAAGTACGGTCGTCCAATGTTGGGCTGTACGATTAAGCCGAAACTTGGTTTGTCTGCGAAGAACTACGGTCGTGCCGTGTATGAGTGTCTGCGCGGTGGCTTGGACTTCACCAAAGACGACGAGAACATCAACTCGCAGCCGTTCCAACGGTGGCGCGATCGCTTCTTGTTTGTAGCTGACGCGATTCACAAAGCCCAAGCGCAAACTGGCGAAGTTAAAGGTCATTACCTCAATGTGACGGCTGGTACCTGCGAAGAAATGATGAAGCGGGCCGAGTTTGCGAAAGAACTCGAAATGCCGATCATCATGCATGACTTCTTAACGGGTGGTTTTACCGCTAACACCTCGCTGGCGCACTGGTGCCGCGACAACGGAGTGTTGCTGCACATTCACCGCGCTATGCACGCTGTGATTGACCGTCAGAAGAATCATGGTATTCACTTCCGCGTGTTGGCGAAGTGCCTCCGGATGTCCGGTGGAGACCACATCCACACCGGAACCGTGGTTGGTAAGCTTGAAGGTGACAAAGCGGTTACCCTCGGTTTCATTGACTTGCTGAGAGAAAACTACATTGAGCAAGATCGTTCACGCGGTGTCTATTTCACCCAAGATTGGGCATCGATGCCGGGTGTCATGGCAGTTGCGTCTGGTGGTATTCACGTTTGGCACATGCCTGCTCTTGTGGAAATCTTTGGCGATGAGTCGGTGCTTCAGTTTGGTGGTGGTACGCTGGGTCACCCGTGGGGTAACGCGCCTGGCGCAACGGCAAACCGTGTCGCGCTTGAAGCGTGCGTCCAAGCGCGGAACGAAGGTCGCGACCTGATGCGTGAAGGCGGAGACATCATCCGTGAAGCGTGCCGTTGGTCTCCTGAACTTGCTGCTGCTTGCGAACTGTGGAAGGAAATCAAGTTCGAGTTCGAGGCACAAGATACGATCTGATGAACCGAGATGAGGGACGCCTGCGGCAACGCTGTGCAAAGAAGGCGGAACTGATATTCTTGAACTTCATCCCTCATCTCTCCTAATTCATCCCTCCCCTATGGATCTCAAGCAAATTGCGAAAGATACGACCAAGACGCTGATCAGCTATCTGACCTATCGGGCTGTGCGAGTTGTTCTAGATCAGCTAGGTGAAACTGAACCAAAACGAGCCTACTGGCTTCATCAGTTTTCCTCGCGGGAAAGCATTCAAGATGGGGAGCAGTTCTTGAGACGCCTTTTTTTGGAAAAGCCAGATCTAGCGTTTAGAATCTTGACGGTGAGAGAACATTTAGCGAGCGAGATTGCGGATTATTTGCCAGAACTGTTGCAGAGCAGTATGCAGCAGGCAAACATGGAGCAGCGCAAACAGCAGTTGGAGCGGATGACGCAAGTTGACTTGAGTGGTGATGCGCCTACGGAACCATCCGAAATAACCTCGGAAGAGCCTGAGGCGACCTGACCTTGATCTGTTACTAAGACTTTATTTACTTCACGCCTGAGGGAATCCATGAGAACTTTACCGATTGAGCAGCGTTACGAAACGTTTTCTTATTTGCCTGCTCTGACTGATGCTCAAATTGCGCGTCAGATTCAGTACACGCTTGATCAGGGCTACTTCCCCTGTATTGAGTTTTCAGAAGCTCCGACTCCTCAAGAGTATTACTGGACGATGTGGAAGTTGCCGTTGTTTAACGCGACCTCTCCTCAAGAAGTGTTGAATGAAGTGCAACAGTGCCGTTCTGAGTACGGTGGCTCTTACATTCGCGTTGTGGCATTTGACAACATCAAGCAATGTCAAGTGATGAGCTTTATTGTTCATAAGCCGGGTGCTAAGAACAGTGGTAGCGGCTACCGTTATTAATTAGCGGGCTTGATAGGGGTGCGATCGCTTTACAAAATTTTGTGCGATCGCACCTAAAAGCTAAATAAAAAAGGAGGAAGATAATCTTCCTCCTTTTTTATTTATTTGTTACATAGCGCGATCCTTCGGAGCCTGGCAGAGCCAATCGCGCTATGCCTCACCTCACGCTCATATCTACGATCGCGCATCCGAAGCTATCCAAACTGTTACAAATTTTGGTGAAGTGGCAAGACTAGAGAATAGTGATCCGCTGCATAAAGGTTCTGCTGGATGTACGATTCGCCCTGGCGACGCTCCACAGGATCGCGTTAACCGTTCTCCCGCTTTGCCAAGGAGCAAATAATATATGGAATACAACATTCCAGAACTCGACAGTGTTACTCGTCAGCTAATGAGCCTAGAACGTCCTAAAAAAACCAAAATGCTTGTGGTAGACGATGAGCCGGATAACTTAGACCTACTTTACCGGACGTTTCGGCGTGATTTTCACGTCCTCAAAGCAGAGAGCGGTGTTCGGGCATTGGAACTGCTAGCAACCGAAGGCGAAGTTGCCGTGATTATCTCCGATCAGCGAATGCCTGAAATGAAAGGAACCGAATTCCTTAGTCGGACGGTTCCACAGTTTCCTGACACGATGCGGATTATTTTAACCGGATTTACCGACGTTGAGGATCTCGTTGAAGCGATTAATTCTGGACAGGTGTATAAGTACATCACCAAGCCGTGGGATCCGAACGAGCTGAAAGCGGTGGTTCAACGCGCTGCCGAAACTTACGATTTGCTGAAGCAGCGCACCGAAGAGTTACGGCGATCGCAGTCGCAAACGGCTTTACTTTCTACACTCATCCGGATTGCTCAAGAAGCGACCACTGTAGACAACAGCCTTGAATTGATGGCAACAGCCTTTGGCAAAAGCTTCTCGGCAGATGGTAGTCTTCTGCAATTAGTTGAAAACAGTGGATTGGTATCGACCTACGGCAGCTACAGCCAAGAGGGAGAACTCGAAAATTGGTTAGAGCGTGATCCGATGGTAAAAGACGCGATCGCCTCCAAGAAAATGCAGGTTTCTGTCAATGTCCCGGCAGATATGGCGTTGTCTGAAGTGTCGCACTACAGCAATTCTGGTACTCAGGCACATCTCATCGTTCCGATTACCTATTGCGGGGAAGTTCTCGCGATTTTATCGCTGCAATGGCAACAGCCCTGTGCTTTCCGGGAAGATGAGCTATTTCTGCTGCACTTAGCGGCGCAACAAGTGGCTCTAGCACTCATCTGCACTCGGTCTAAGCGGGTTATGGCTCAAGTCTAAAGTAGGACTTCTACGAAAAACTGATCAGCCGTGATAGCGGATGTAGCGGATGGAATTTGACCATAATTCCATCCGCTACATCCGTTACAAATGTTGCTACCGTGATGCCTGTCTTCTAAATCTCGGTTCGGCATGTCCCAAACGAACCCTTCAAAACTTAGAATTTTAGAGGGATCTCGTCCAATGTATTGCCTCTTAAACCGAGATTTTAACTAATGACGGCTGATAAAGTTCAAGCTCTTTTTAATCGCATTGCACCTGTTTATGATCAACTGAATAACTCGCTGAGCTTCGGTCAGCACCGCATTTGGAAACGGATGACGGTGAAATGGAGTGGGGCCAAGCCGGGAGATACATGTTTGGATTTGTGCTGTGGAAGTGGTGATATTGCCCAACTGCTGACAGAGAAGGTCGGCAGAACGGGGCAGGTATATGGAGCTGATTTTTCGGCGGCGCAACTTCAAGTGGCCCGCGATCGCAGCGAACGGCGTTGCCTCAAACCTCCGATTCACTGGGTCGAAGCCGATGTTTTAGATCTCCCCTTTTCAGATGTTCTATTTGACTGCGCCACGATGGGCTACGGGTTACGCAACGTCACCAATATTCCCCGCAGCCTCAAGGAAATTCATCGCGTCCTCAAGCCGGGTGGAAAAGCGGCCATTCTCGATATGCATCGTCCTGAGAACGCCTGGGTTCGGATTTTTCAGGAGTGGTATCTTGACGAAGTTGTCGTTCCAATGGCGCAACGCTTTGACTTTACGGAAGAGTACGCCTACATTGCGCCGAGTCTCGATAAGTTTCCGATTGGCTCTGAGCAAATTGAACTCGCACATCAAGCAGGTTTTTCAAGGGCAACACACTATGCGATCGCGGGCGGTACGATGGGAGTGTTAGTCATTCAGAAGGGATGAAGGATGAGGGATGAATCAAGAATTCAGTAGGAATTGAATTTGATATCCCGCTTAACCCCCTTTCATCCCTCATCCCTCATCCCTCCCTTCATCCCTCTCTACGCCTGTGGATCTCTCGACAGTTTGGCTCCTTGCGGCTCCTCCGATTGTTGGTGGCATTATCGGCTATTTCACTAACGATATTGCCATCAAAATGCTGTTTCGCCCATATCGGGCACTTTACATTGGCAAACAGCGGCTTCCGTTTACACCGGGTCTGATTCCGCGCAATCAAGAGCGGTTGGCGAGGCGGATCTCTGACACGATCATGGGGTCGCTGCTGACGCCAGAAGAATTGCAGAATTTAGCAAGGCGGTTGCTGCAAACCGATCGAGTTCAAGCCGCGTTGCTGTGGTTGCTGCGGCTGTCGCTCGATCAGCTTGAGGCAGATAAAGAGCAGAAAACGGCAAAAATTTTGGCGAATATTCTGCGAGATTTGTTTGGTCAATCTCTGCCTCGGCTGTTAAAGGTATTGGCGCGGCGAGAAGACTTTCTGGAAGATCAGCTAAACCACATTTTTGATCAAATTATTCTGGAGTTTCAGCTGACCGATGACCAAGCTGGAAAGCTGGCAGAATGGGTACTCCAGACGGTGATTCCGCCCGATGTGCTGCGGCAAACCTTGATTGATTTCCTCACCGATCGCAATATCCAGGTGATTGACGAAGGATTCCGGGAAAAAACAAGTGGCACCTATTGGGTGGTTGCTAACCTGTTCGGCATTCGTAATTCATTGGTTCGGTTGCGGGCATTCTGTCTAGATGAAAAAGAAGCGTGCAATTCGGTTCTGGCAGAATTGATTTTTTCGCTCGGCGTTAAACAGCGCTTAAAGGAATGGATGCAAAACCTGTCGTTGCAAAATCTTCCGGTTTCAACGGTTCGACAACTCCGCAAGACGATGCGAGATAGTGTCCGCACCTATTTGCAAGATAAAGGCTCTGATGTGCTTCAGGGCTTAAGCGGCTCTGTGGATTGGCAGAACGTTGCTTCAGTTGTTTTGAGCCGTCTACAAACGTCTGAAGCGGTTAACGAGTCGCTAGGAGTCGTGAGTCAAGAGTTGGCGTTAATTTTGGAGCGTTATTTAGAGAAAGATCTAGAAAAAATTGTGGCGGAGGCAATTCCAATTCTCAATATTGAGCAGGTGATTACTGATCGCGTCAAAGCCACTTCTGCGGCTGATTTAGAAACAGCAATCAATGGCATTGTGAGGAGTGAACTGCAAGCGATCGTGACGTTGGGCGGCATTTTAGGGTTTGTGATTGGCATTCTCCAATCGGGCATCCTTCTCTTGCGTTAAGCTTCTTTCAGTTGGGGAGGTGCGCTGAGGGCGGCTTCGACCTGCTCTACGATCGCAGTCTTCTCCTCATACAACAGAACTAGATGGTCTCTGGCACGAGTCATTGCGGTGTAAAGTCCCGCTTTTTCTTCAAAGTCGCGATCGTCAAGTTCCTCCGTTCTATCAATTGCTCTATCTATTCCCGCTAAAATCACCGCATCAAACTCTACTCCTTTCACCGCATTCCAAGAGTCAACGAGTACAAAGGGACGATGAACGATATGAGTCATTCGTTCTCCCGATTTTAGGGGCGCGTGATGGTTGATTCCAAGGTTCTGTAGCGCTTTGCTGATCGCAGATTTTAGCGATTTTGCAGAGGCATGAGTGGGAGGAACCAGGATTGCGATCGACGATTCAGAATGCGTTGTTAACGCCATTTGTACTTGTGCTGCAATTTCGGTTGCGATGCGTTCGCGATCGACGTGCAGCAGCAGTGGAGAAACGCCTGAACTTCTGGAAATCTTTTTCTTCGGTTCAATGATTTTGTCGATCGTTGGACTGTTTTCGCGCTGTTCTGTCTTCATTCCCGCTTTGTCTAGCGCAGGTTGAATAAACCGCCATGCCAGTTCTAGAATTTCGGGTGCATTTCTGTAATTGAGATCAAAGATCTGCGATCGCCCAACGACTTCAATTCCTAACTTTGCCCAACTCCAGCCGCTTTTTCTACGATGCGCTTGCCCATAAACCGATTGCGTATTGTCGTAAACGAAAAATAGAGAATTGGTTTGCGAATCCAAAACCTTCAGCACTGCCCCAAACCACTCATCGTAAAAGTCTTGTGCTTCATCGATCAGAATGGCTTGATATTTCAGCTTAGACTGTTCAGCCAGCTTGATGATCTTCTGCCTTGATGTTTCATTCTGGTCAAAGTCATAGCTGTACCCCAGTCGATGCGCCCACTGATGGAAGGTGCAGCACTCAGCTTTGACGCCCTTGTGAGTCAATTGAGCTTCGAGCCATCCTTTCATGAAGCGGTTGTAGGACAGCACTAAGACCGACTCATAATTGTCTTCAACAATTTTCTCAACACGATCTTTTAGAACGAGCGACTTCCCTGATCCGGCGACACCCCGAATGAGAGAATGTCCTTTCATGTTGAAGTTCTTTGCTTTGGTTTGCTCATCGTCTGGGTGTGTGTGGATCAACCGCTGCTTCACCGTTTGCTGAAAGTCGATCCATTGCATAACCGTACTCCATTTCATCTGGTCGAAGAGTACCCAGGCGAAACTATAGGCGAACACTACACAGGGCTGACGCAAAGGTTTCTCGTGGGCATCAAAGCGAGTCAAGAGGGCTACACCACGGCTTAGATGAAGGATGTAGACTCAAAATCTCTTATCGGTCTGCTCCAAATCTGGTTTAAAGTGAGATCTAGCGTTTTCAGGCTTAATTCATGAAAGTCGCAGTCACAGGGGCAACGGGTTTTGTTGGCACACGATTGGTGGAACGATTGCAGTCAGAGGGACATTCCGCTGTTGTGTTGACGCGCAGTGCGTCGAGTGCAGAAAAAGTGTTTCCCAAATCGACTTATTCCAATGTTGAGATTGTGGCGTACAACCCGATGGAGTCGGGGAGTTGGCAAGACGCGATCGCAGGCTGTGACGGAGTTGTAAATTTGGCAGGAGAAGCGATCGCAGAGCAACGCTGGACGCCAGAGCGAAAACAATCCTTAATGACTAGTCGAAAGATTACAACTCAGAAAGTTGTAGAAGCGATTGCTAAAGTGAACCCGAAGCCGTCTGTTTTGGTCAATGCATCTGCGATCGGCTTTTACGGCACGAGTGAAACGGCCACCTTTGATGAAACGAGTCCATCTGGCAATGATTTTTTGGCAGAAGTGTGTCAGGCGTGGGAAGCAGAAGCCAGTAAGGTAAAAGAAAGCGGCACTCGACTCGTGATTTTGCGGTTTGGAATTATCTTAGGGATGGGCGGCGCGTTGGGTAAGTTGTTGACACCGTTTAAATTGTTTGCAGGCGGCCCAATTGGGAGTGGAAGGCAGTGGTTCGCTTGGATTCACCGGGAGGATGTTGTGAATTTGATTCTAAGAGTGCTAACGCACTCAGACATGGAAGGAGTTTACAATGCGACGGCTCCGAATCCGGTTCGTATGGCAGAGATGACGACGGTGTTAGGTGAAGTGATGAATCGCCCGTCTTGGCTGCCCGTTCCGGGTATTGCGTTAGAGGCGCTATTGGGGGATGGTGCAAAAGTTGTGCTAGAAGGTCAAGAAGTTTTGCCAAAACGAACGTTAGCGAGTGGATTTGAGTATCAATATGCAACGATTCGGCAGGCGCTGGAGAATATCTTGAGCTAAATTGTTTTAGCTGAGTTGAACTGCCATATCGAAACACCATTAGTCGCCAAAGAAGTAAAGATTTAAGCTACCATTTCGCGCGTCCCGACAGGCTTTCTTTAGTGCTTCTAATGAAGTCAAAACATGTTCATCAGCGAATTCTTGCTTGATTTGCTCAATCTCATCTATCAAAGGGTTAAGTTCGCTGAAATGGTAGCTGTAATCTCCCTAGAAATCTTGCAGGCGGTTGAGTAGAGGACAACGCAAAACAATAGCACTGCCATCTGAAGAGGGCAGACTAATTTTTTCAAGCAGCGCATCATAAGCGTGTTCATTCAGAAACGCCCAACGCTTTCTTCGGATTGCTGCTTTTCTAGATTTTCCAGGATGCACATCAAGAGCCATAAACAACGCTCATCGGCTGAACTTGGGTGCAACATTAACTCCAATGTCTGAAATCACAATATCTAGAATTACAACGTCTGGAAATGCGATCGCGTGTAGCGTTCAAGTTTAGCTATTTGGACTGAACCGTTTTGCAACCCAACTGCTGATGCCGCTGACCAGTGCGCCTGCCATCAAAATGCCGAGAGCAGGTTGCATGACGGGTTCCCAGAGTTTGTACCAGAGATTTAAGCCGAGAGAGACGTTTGCTGTGTGACCAATAACCGCGATCGCAAGCCAAACGAAGCTAAATAACACAAAGAATAGATCCAGCATCAGTGCTAGATTTAGCCATTTGAACAATTTTTCTTTCATAGTGTTCTTTCATCGATGACGGCGTAACAGTACCTCTGTTCACGTTACCAAAAAAGAGGGCTACCTCTGACATGTCAGGGTAGCCGTACGATTTTTAAATGGTGATTAAATGCTGATATCGAGAACAGCAGAAGCTTAAAGTTCTTCAAATTCAAATGGAGCAGAATCTTTCTTATGAGACATTTGCAAATTTGCAGGATCAACATAGTGGCAAACCGCATCGCTAAGACAAATCACCGCCCAGCCTGACTCAGCAATCTCGACCAACTTGTAGCCCGACGCATGTTGTACAAAATAGCCTTTGTGATTTCGTGTACCTGCTCTAACACCTACATATTGAGTTTCCATTGTTAAATGCTCCTTAAGCTAGGTTAAAATTCAAATAGTCGGGTGGAGCGACTGTTATGATGCTGAATCATAACTATTAGTTAAACCCGCTCCAGAAAGATCTGAAAAGTTCAGCTTGGATTCGTTAGCATTACTCGAAAGTGGCTTTCTTGAAGCAGAAAGCCCTTCTAAATTCGATATGTTGCTAACTGAAAGACTGTAATCAATGGAATGAATTCCTTTGATTTCTAGATAGTATCATCCTGTTTCTAAGAATTCCATTAACTTATATTTGATGGTATTACGATGTATAAATTATTTTTGTTCTTAAATAAGGCGAAAACTTCCCAAATTTAACTTAACGATAGTTAAGAAAATCGCTATAAATTCAGATGTGATAGTAAGTCTGGGGATCGCTATTAGGTGATTAAAAAAGAGCCAGCCGAAAAGTGCTGACCCTAGATAATGTGAACAAATTTGAAGCAAAGATTAGAATTCTGCCACCCATGCTTTTACCCGCTCTAAGCTTTTCCAGTTTGGCTTGCGGGCGAGTCCATCTTCAATATTCTGCATAACTTCTTCTTTCAGCTCGGGCACTGCCATTGTCAGTTGCTGCGTGATTTCAATGTGAGGTCGAACGCCAGATTTTGATAGCTCTAACATCGCCAGCACCAAGTTCACGCGGGCTTGAGGATCTTGAGGATTGATCTTGACGGCTTTCTGTGCCGCCGTCAATGCAGGCGTCGGTTTGTCAGTTAAAAGGTAGAGCCACGCGAGACACGTCCAAGCGGCGCTCGTTTTGCGGGAGCGATCGCAGATCTCCTTAAACACAGGAATCAGCACTTCCGGGTCTTCTCCAGCTTTGTAGCGTTCTAGTCCCTCATCGAATAAGGCTTCAACAGTTTGAGTCATGATCAGGCTAAGCGGTTAAACAACACGTTAAACAAAAAATCATTCGCCACTAAGGACGAATGACTCACACTGTATGATGACAGGTTTTCAGTTACGCAGAAAAGGACTTGCCGCAACCGCAGGTTTGATTGGCGTTGGGATTGGTAAACTGAAAGCCGCCGCCAATCAAGGCATTGCTATAATCCAGCATCAAGCCGTACAAATAAAGCAGGCTCTTTGGATCGCAGATCACTTTGAAGCCGTCGTAATCATAAACTTCATCATCCGGACGGATATTGCTCGGCTCTTCAAAATCCATCGTGTAGGACATGCCAGAGCAGCCGCCGCCCCGCACACCAACGCGCAAACAGAGATCCTTGCCCTGCTGGTCGCGCAGCATCTTGACTTGCTGAACGGCAGTTTCACTCATTAGAATGCCGCGTTGAGATTGATCTGGTTGAGACTGTGTTGCTTGTGTCATCTTGAGCGATCGCTCCTTATAATAAGCCGATCAAAATTAATGCTTGCTATCTAAATTACTATTCTATCGATTCTTTAGCAAAAACGAACGGCTGCCTGCGTTGCCTTCAGATCTTTGCAGAGCCAACCTGCTCTCAAGTGTCTATGCTGGTAAATGTCTATGCTGGTAAATGTCTATGCTGGTAGCAGCACTTCGATGCAAATAAATTAGACATCCAGTGTCGGAATCACGTTATCCGACTAAGATGAAAGCTACGATTCGTGTGAAAGTTGCGTTCTCGGTTCACTCACTTGGTTATGAATGGTCTTAATCCTTCTACTCGTCGGCGATTGCTGGAGCTACCTCAAATTCAAAGCGTGTGGGAGGGTGATCGGCGATCGTTCTCGCAAGACTCAGCGTCAGATACTCCTTGGAGCGATCCAACTTTAGCAAAGCCCCCAGCAGATGGAGAGTGCATTCTCTGGGTAGATGGGTCGCAGGGCATGGTGCGATCAATGGATGTTGTGCCACTAGAAACGGGGCACGAAGCGATCGTCCGGACTCTGCTCCGGGCAATGGAGCATCCTCACAATCCGGCCAAGCCTGCTAGACCGCAAAAGATTGTGGTGCGCGATCGCGAAACCTTATTTTATTTGCGCGGCGTTCTTCAAGATCTAGATATTACGTTAGATTACGTTCCCGATTTGCCTCTGATTGACGAAATCTTTCGGGGCTTTCAAGAAACCTCGAACAGCCGTCCGCCGTCGCTGCCGCCCGAACATGCAGAGGAACTGATAGAACGGGCTGAGGAACTTTGGAATGATGCGCCTTGGGAAGTGTTAGCCGATCATCAAATTTTAGAACTTGAAATCAATCGGTGGGATTTGAAATCGGTGTATGCCTCGGTGATGGGCATGTTGGGGATGGAATATGGCGTGTTGCTGTATCGATCGCTCGATTCGCTGCGGCAGTTTCGGGAGCGGGTGTTGTCGCAAGACTCCATTGAACACATGGAGGAAGCGTTTTTAGGACAGGACTGTTTGTTTTTGACCTACGAAACGGAAGGAGACGACGAGGAATTTGATCAAGACTTTGATTTAGCTGAGTTTGCTGAGCCAGAGTTAAAGCCTGTGTTTGGTAATTTGCATCCGCTAGAAGGCATTCGTTCGTTTCTCTACGACGAAGAAGCGATCGCATTTTCCACAATTTTAGAAGCGATGCATCGCTTTCTTAAACAGCATCGCCGCAAACTCGAGGGCGACAACTTTCCTGAAATTTCTAGCCGCTACAAGATTTCCGCTGATGGAGCGTCTGTTTCTATTAAAGTGACGACCCTGCCAGATGTAGCAGACGAACTGTTTAGCCTAGTGGATGAGGCGGACGATGAGATCGACATGCCTGTGATTCGCGATGACTTAGTGCCGGAGAATGCGTTTCTCAGTCTGGGTGTGATTCCTTGGGATATGGTGGAGCGGATGCGATCGCAGCTTGATCATTACCAGCCGGGTGAACCAGCGGAAGCGGGAGAAGGCTTGCCCGTGATTTTGATTCAAACATCGCGCCCCAAGGCAAAATCGATGATTGAAACCATCGAATCGGCAGGCGGTATTCGCGGTATTTGTTTTAATCCGGGTGCTGATCCCTTTATGGGCGATCACTACGATTTGGGCTTGTTTCAAACCCAAAACGGAGAACTTCATCTGTTTGGTGAGTTTGGAGAAGACGATCCAACTCACGTTCAGGCGCGCAAGAAATGGGAACAGCGCTGCAAGAAAACGAAAGGCTATTGCGGTTTGGTCATTGCAAAGGGATTGACGGGCGCGAGTCGCGGCAATCCAAACCTTAAAGATATGATGGCACTGTTTGAGGTTGCGGCAATCTCTTCAGACGAGTTGGGACTCGGAACCTTGGAACGAAAGCTTGCGGTAGACGGGCTGGGATGATGGCTCGCGATGGGCTGGAACGATCAAGTAATTGTGAATTGCGTCAACGCTGCAAGTTCTAAAGGGGCGGGCTGTTTGCCTATGCAGAAACAAGCCATCTCAATTCATCGTTTTGAGCAGTGCTGTGACGTGCGTTTTCAGATACGCGAAGTGTTGGCTAAATATTAACTTTTGCATCTATTCTGTGTACACTGCGTGATCGATTCAAGTCTTGCGTTGTGTGATTTGGTCTTAGATGAGACGAAGCAATAGCGATCGCACCGCTCAAAAGAATCGGATTGCGATCGCGAGGGATCATTGCTAGAAGCTTAAGAAACCGTGAGGTTCGATCAGGAAAACTGATTTTTTAAGCATTAATACTCAGCATTTTTTGAAAGAATTGAGAAAAAATTCCGAGATCCATATAAATTAACGGTTTCAGGGGTTCACATTCCTGCAACAACCTATAGAATAGGTCATTGAAAAATCGAGAAAATGAGCATTCAAGCCGATCCCAGCCGATCCCCTTGACTTACCTTGATTTTTCTTACTTCTGTCTCAACCTGAGACAAATAACTAAACCATCCGTCACTCTGAGGAAATTAGTATGAACAAAGGTGAACTCGTTGATGCAGTTGCAGACAAAGCAAGTGTGACCAAGAAGCAAGCTGATGCCGTTCTGACCGCCGCGATCGAGACGATTGTTGAAGCGGTTTCGACGGGTGATAAAGTAACGCTGGTAGGCTTCGGCTCGTTTGAGTCCCGTGAGCGCAAAGCACGGGAAGGACGCAACCCCAAAACTGGCGACAAAATGGAAATTCCGGCCACTCGCGTTCCCGCGTTTTCGGCAGGAAAGCTGTTTAAGGAAAAGGTTGCTCCTGAAGCCTAATCCATTGTTCAAGTTCGCGTATTGGCAGAAAATCACTTGACTCAACCCGTGCATGGAGGAAACTTACAGTGGGCAGCCTCGATCGCTGACTGCTCTCCTTCGGCAATTCTTGATTTTTCTGCCAGTATCAATCCCTTGGGTCCACCTCAATCGGCGATTTCGTCGATTCAAGACCATCTCTCAACGATTCGGGACTATCCAGACCCAGAGTATCGGCAGGTACGATCGCGCTTAGCGCAACTTCATCAGGTGTCGATAGACTGGATTTTGCCAGGAAATGGGTCCGCAGAGTTGCTCACTTGGGCAGCTTGGGATTTGGCAGCGCTAGAGGCCACAACTCTGGTAACGCCTGCTTTTGGAGATTACTTCCGGGCATTGAATGCCTTTGATGCAGAGGTTGTGCGATGCCCGCTTGCTATTGAGTCAGGGGAACAAGGACTGTCACACCTTGACCCCGTATTTCATCGCTCTGGGCTGCTCCTCAACAATCCTCATAACCCAACGGGTCGGCTGTTCACGAGAGCGGCAGTCCTGCCCCTGCTAGAGCGGTTTGAGTTGGTTGTGATCGATGAAGCGTTTATGGATTTTTTGCCCAACGAGCTAGATAGCTTGGTCAATGAGGTGCAGAACTATCCCAATTTAGTTATTTTGCGATCGCTCACGAAGTTCTACAGTTTGCCAGGATTGCGATTTGGCTATGCGATCGCTCATCCGGATCGGCTCAAAGCGTGGCAACAACGTCGCGATCCGTGGTCAGTCAATACGTTTGCGGCAGCGGCAGCCGAAGCTTGCGTACAAGATACAACGTTTCAGAAACAGACGTTTGATTGGTTGAAGGCGGCTCAGAAGCAATTATTTGATGGGCTTTCGCGGATTCCACAACTATCGCCTCTTCCTAGTGCCGTTAACTATTTCCTGGTTAAATTGAATGGCTCAGTCTCGACGCTTCAGCAAGAATTACTGAAGCGCCATCAAATTTTAATTCGCGATTGTTTAAGTTTTCCTGAACTCGGCGATCGCTATTTCCGGGTGGCCGTCCGGTTACCCGAAGAGAATAATCGTCTCTTGGATGCTCTAGCGAGTGTATTACACTGATGCACTAAGCTGATGCACTAAGCGATGTACTAAGCTGGCAGAGCGATAAGTTACGAACAATATTATGTCTGTTGATTATGATTTGGTGATTATTGGGAATACGATCGCAGGGTTTCATGCTGCATTGCAAGCTGCACAGTCACGGGCACGAGTTGCTTTGGTGCAGCAAGGTTGCCGTCCTCAATTCAGCCGTCATTCTGCCCTGGCAACGCTGGGAAATACCTTTGATTCTATTGAGCGAACGAATGCCTTGCGGGTCTATGCTGAGCCGATCAAGACGAGTTCGCTCTCGTGGGCTGAGGTCAATGGTTGGATCGATGCGATCGCGCAGGATCAACAAGAACTCTATTCGCCAACGATTCTTGCCAGTGTCGGGGTCGAGTTTATTGAACAGTCGGGTGAATTTTGTCGCAAGCCGCAGTCTGGATTTGTGGTGAATGGTCGAGTGCTGCGATCGCGCGCTTTCCTGATTGCGACTCATCATCGCCCCAGAATTCCTGAGATTGATGGGTTACAAACGCTCGATTACCTCACTTCCGAATCTCCAATTACCCACTCACCAAAATCGTTAGCGATCGTTAGTCATTCTTCGACGGGTGTCGAACTCGCTCAAATTTATGCTCGGTTGGGAACTGAAGTTACGCTAGTTGTCAATCAGCCTCAGATTATTCCTAACGCCGAGCCGGAGGTCGCGTTCCTTCTACAAGCTACGTTAGAAACAGAAGGGGTGCGGGTTCTGAGCGGCAAAATTATGCAAATTAGAACAGCGGATGGTAAGAAGATCATTCAAATTGGCAATCAAACCATAGAAACGGATGAAATTCTACTGGCAATGGGTTGGGAGTCAGAACTAGCAACGCTGAATTTAGAAGCGATGGATGTGCGATCGCCAATGAAAACCAATGCAAGGTTGCAAACTAATAATCCTCGCGTTTACTATTGCGGCAGTTTCGAGGCCGCCGTCGCGAAGTATGAAGCTGCGATCGCGGTCAAAAATGCTTTATTCTTTCCGAGACACAACGCTAGATATAGTGAAGCTGCTAAAATTGCGTCAACTGATCCAGAAGTCGCTTGGATAGGATTGACGGAATCACAAGCGATTCAGAATTATGGCAAAGATGTTGTCGTCTTACGCCGATCTTTTACAACGCTACTGAAGCCGCAGCTTAGAGGGAAAACAATAGGGTTGTGTAAACTGGTTGTGCGTCGCAATGGACAAATTTTAGGCGCGCATATGGTTGGGTTAGACGCAGGTGAAAGCTTGAGTGCCCTTGCGATCGCCATTCAACACAAGATTAAACTTCAACATCTTCAAACCGCTTTCCCCGCGCCAACCGTATCCGAGATCATTGGTCAATTAGTCAACGATTGGAAAGAGCAGCAATCTCGACACAATACGTTTCTACAAGACAGTGTGGCAAGCTTTTTAGCGTGGCGACGCTCCATTGCTAAGTGAAACCAGACTCGCCCGGAGTTGCGCTCTGCACTAATCGCGATAAAGACGATCGCACCTTAAGCAGACATCAGCCGGGCCTTATGTTGAGGGATTGGACGCTTGAGTTCTTGAGCCGTTTCAATCCACTCTTGCATAATCACTTCAACGTTCTGTAGGGCGGCTTGGTAGGTTGCTCCGTCGGCTGCACACCCTGGCAAGTCTGGAACTTCTGCAATTAGGGCGAACGCATACGTTTCTTCATAATTTGCGGGAAGGTTTAGAAGGCTGAGA
>NZ_JCACKG010000223.1:0-2948 GCF_059505265.1 Myxacorys chilensis
ACCCGCCGCCACCTCGGCGAGGAGCTCGGCCTCGATCCGAGCCCGGAGCTGATCCGGCTGGCCGACGCGGTGCTCGACCAGGACCCGTCGCTGGACCTCCACGAGGTGGAGGCGGGGCCGGAGCGTCCGGCTGCCGTCGCCGCCGAGGCCTCCGCCGCGCCAGCGGCCTCCACGCCGGCGCCCGAGGCCACGCCCGTCGTTGGTCCGCCCCGTGGCCCGCTCGACTTGCCGCCGGCCGTGGCGGAGCGCCGTGCCCGCTCCGAGTTCGTGGGTCGCGAGGGCGAGCTGGCGGCGCTGCAGGCCGCGTGGTCCGCGGTGGCCGAGGGCGACCGCCGCCTGGTCACGCTGACCGGCGAGCCGGGGATGGGCAAGACCCGGCTGGCCCAGCGCTTCGCCCACTGGGTGCACGACGAAGTCGGCGGCCACGTCCTCTGGGGGCGGTGCACGGCCGAGAACCTCATCGCCTACCAACCGGCGGTCGAGGCGCTCCGCACCGCGCTGCGGTCGGTCAGCACCGAGCGGGTCCGCTCCCTCGTGGAGCCCCGGCCGGCGCTCGGCCTGCTCCTGCCCGACGTGGCCACCGCCCCCACCGGACCCAGCCGGTCCGAGCGCTACGAGCTCTACGAGGCCCTCGCCGACATCATCGGCCTGGTGGCCACGAGCGCACCGCTCGTCTTCGTGGTGGACGACGCGCAGTGGGCCGACGCCTCGTCGCTCGCCCTGATCGACCACCTGCTGCGATCCGATCGCTCCGGCCGCCTCCTGGTCGTGGCCACGCTCCGGCGCCCCGCCGGCCGGCCGACCACCGAGCTCGATGCCCTGCTTGCCGACCTGCGACGCGACCGGCGGCTCGACGTGGTGGAGGTGGAGGGCTTCGGCGTCGACGAGGTCGCCGCCCTCCTCGCATCGCTGGACATCGAGGTCCCCGACGAGGTCGCCGCCCGCTTGCGCGACCGCACCGCCGGCAACCCGTTCTTCGTGGAGTCGCTGGCCGAGCAGCAGGTCGACCTGGCCACCATCGACGCCCGCCACCTCCCCGACTCCGTGCGCGACCTCCTCGACCAGCGCCTGGCCGCGCTGGAGCCCTCGGCGGCGCGGGTCCTGGCCGCGGCGGCCGTGATCGGGCTGCGGGTGGACCTCGGTGTCCTCGGCGCGGTGACCGGCATGGCGCCCGGCGACCTGCTGGACGTGGTCGACGAGGCGGTGGCCTCGGGGCTGCTCGTGGAGGACGAGGACCTCGGTTGGGTCACGTTCCCGCACGCGCTGGTCCGACAGGGCCTCATCGGCCGCACCACGCGCAACCGCGAGGCCCAACTGCACCTGGCCGTGGCCGACGCGGTGGCCGCCCGGCCCGACCTGCACGATCGGGTCGACACCATGGCGCAGCACCTCCTGGCCGCCGGCCGCCTGTGCCCGACGGGACGGGCCGCCCGGGCTGCGATCGACGCCGCGGCATCGGCCCTGCAGGTGCTCGCCGACGAGGAGGCCCGCACCTGGGCCCGGCGAGCCCTCGAGGTGCTGGGGACGGCGCCGGCCAGCGGTGACGACCGACGGCTCCGCGCCGAGGCCCTCCTGTTGGTGGCGACGGCCAGCCGCAACCTCGGCGACCGGCCCGCCGCCGTGGAGGCCGTCGACCAGGTCGCCGCCATCGCCCGGGCCGAGCGCGACCCCGAGCTGCTCGCCCGGGGCGCGCTCGAGTCGGCGCTGTCGGTGGCCGGCGTCGGCTTCTCGTTCGGGCGGGTCGACGAGGACCTCATCGCCCTGCTGCACGAGGCCCTCGACGGGCTGGGAGCGGGCCTCGAGGCCGAGCGGGCCGCCCTGCTGTCCTGCGCCTCGATCGCCCGCAACTTCAGCGAGGAGCGCGACGAGCAGCTCGCGCTGGCGGCGGAGGCCCTCGAGGTGGCGGATCGCTGCGGGGACCGGCCCGACGTCCGCGCCCTCTCGCTGCTGGCCCGACGCCTCGCGCTGGCGGGTCCCGAGGGGCTCGAGGAGCGCCTCGCGATCGGCCCCCCGATGGTGGCCGCCGCCGAGGAGGCGCAGTGGCCCGAGCTGCTCGTCGTCGGCCGCGTCCTGACCGTGGTGGATCTGCTCGAGGCCGACCGCTACGAGGAGGCCCGCGACGAGGTCGACCGGCTGGGGAAGGACATCGCGCCCTACGGACGCCCGGCCTACGACGCCTACCACCTCTTCCTCGAGGCCAACTTCGCGCTGCTCGACGGCGACCTGGCCCGGACCGAGGCGCTCTCGACCGAGGCGGTCGCCATCGGCGAGCCGGCCCACGCCGGCAACGCGTTCCAGGCCCACTCCGCCCAGCTGTACATGGTCGCCCGCGACCGGGGCACGCTCGGCGAGGTGGCCCCGCTGGTGGCGATGATGGCCGAGGAGTACCCGTCCATGCCGGTGTGGCTGACCGCCCACGCCTCCTGCTGTACGGCCCTCGGCGACCACGATGGCGCCCGCGCCGCCTACGGCCCGCTGTTCGACGGTGGCCAGCTGCGGAACCGAGGCGATTCCACCTGGTACACGACGGTGGGGCAGTTGGCCGAGGTCTCGTGGATCCTGGGCGACCGGGAGGCGGCCGCGGTGCTGCGCGACCTGCTGGCCCCGGTGGCCGGCCACGTCGGGGTCACCGGCATGGGTGCGGTGTCGATCGGGCACCTGCACCGCCAGCTCGGCCTGGCCCTCGCCGCCACGGGGGACCTCGACGGAGCGGTGGCCTCCCTCGACCGGGCGATCGAGCGGGCCGAGGCGTGCGGCATGGTGGTCTGGTTGGCACGTGCCCGCTGCGAGCGGGCGCTCGTCCTGGCCGAGCGGGACGCACCGGGCGACGCCGAGGAGGCGGCCCGATCCATGGCCGCAGGCCTCGCCGAGGGCGCTCGCCTCGGCGTCCACCTGGCCCTGGGGCCGGCCGAGTACGGCCTGGACCCGGTCGCGCCCGGTCGGGCGGG
>NZ_JCACKG010000224.1:0-2923 GCF_059505265.1 Myxacorys chilensis
ACCGGGAGCGTGTCCGGTGACCGAGGCGCTCATGGGGCGGCACCGCATCCTGGTGGTCGACGACGAGGTCTCCTCGGCGGAGGTCGTCGCGCTCATCCTCATGGAGGAAGGCCACCAGGTCAGCTTCGCGGTGGACGCGCGCCAGGCGCTCGCCGCGCTGGCCCAGGAGCGTTTCGACCTGCTGGTCACCGACTACATGCTGCCGGGCCTCAGCGGGGTGGACCTCGCGCGCGCGGCCCGCGAACAGCCGGGCCACGAGGCGCTGCCGGTGGTGGTGATGAGCGGTGCACCGGCGGCGGCCCTGCGCGTGCACGGCGACGCCTTCGACGCCTTCCTGCGCAAGCCCTTCCAGATCGACCAGTTGCTTCACACCGTGAAGGCGCTGCTGGAGCGCGGCGAGGCTTGAGGCGTCACGCCGGGCCCGGCGGCGCGGCGCAGGGCGCGGCCAGCGACAGCAGCCCGCGCAGGAAGCGCGCGAAGGACGCCGATCCGGGTTCGCCGCACTGCTGCAGCCCGACCAGGCCCAGCCACGCAGCCTGCGCGAAGGTGTCCACGCTCGACGCCGGCGCATCGGCCGGCAGCAGGGCCCGCGCCATGTCCCGCGCGAAGCGCAGGCGTTCGCGCTCGGCCCGCTGCACCGCCTCGCGCACCGTGGCGTTCTCGCGCGCCCAGGCGCGCAGCGCCACCTCGCAGCGCGGCGACAGCGCCGCGATCGCCTGCAGATAGCGCTGCAGCCGTTCCTGCGCTGCCGCGCCGCCTTGCGCATGGGCGATGACGTCGCCCGTGTACCGCTGCTCCCACCGCCGCAGCAGCGCCTGCACGAACGCCGGGTGGCTGGAAAAGTGGTGGTAGAAGGCGCCGCGCGTGACGCCGAGCCGCCGGCACAGCGCCTGCGCCGACACCGCCTCGTGGCCCGCGGTGTCCAGGGCCTCGAAGGCCGCGTCGAGCCAGCGCTCGCGTGTGAGTCGTTGCATGCCGCCCCTCCCCGCCGTACAGGCTGTGTATGTTCGTTCATCCCGGCTACGGTGCGGGCATGACTTCGACGGCAACGGCAACGACGACGGCCCCGGCGGCGGGATGCGGCCCGGTCGCGGTGGTGGGTGCGGGACTGGCGGGACTGTCCGCCGCGCGCTGGCTGCAGGCGCAGGGCATCGCGGTGCGGGTGTTCGAACGCGACGGGCGCGTGGGGGGGCGGGTGTTCAGCCGCCGCTTCCACGGCCGGGTGATCGAGTGCGGCGCGCAGTTCCCCTCCACGGGCTACACGCACCTGCCCGGTCTGCTGCGCGAGGCGGGCCTGGCGGTGCGGCCCGCCTCGCCGTGGGCCGCGGTGCGCCGGGGCGGCGCCTGGCGCGTCTTCGACCCGGGTCGGCCGCTGTCGCTCGTGCGCAGCGGCCTGCTCGGTCCGGGGGAATGGCTGCACCTGGCCAGCGGCAGCGCCGCGACGGTGGCCGTCGCCCGCCTGCCGAGCCGCCGTGCGCCGGCAAGCCTCGCCGCATGGGCGCCGGCCGACACCGAGGACGCGCTGGACTGGTGCCGCCCGCGTTTCGGTGCGGCGGCGGCCGAGCACCTGTTCGGCCCCCTGGTGCACGGCTTCTACTTCCATCCGCTGGCGGGCAGCTCGTCGGCACTGCTGCGCGCGGTGCTGGACTTCCGCGGTGCCCGGGCGCTGGCGGTGCCGCAGGGCTGGGACGCCTTGGCCCGGTGGATGGCGGCGCCGCTGCAGGTGCACACGGGCGCGGAGGTCGAGGCCGTGCGCGAGCGGCCCGACGGTGCCGCCCTGCGCGTGGGCGGGCGGTGGCTGGATGCCGCGGCCGTCGTGCTGGCGACGCCGGCGCCGGTGGCCCGCCAGCTCCTGCACGACGCCACCGTCGCCGAGGCGGCCGTGCTGGACACGCCCTTTGCCGCAGCGCTGCACCTGGCGCTGGGGCTGAAGGACGGCAGCGCCTGGCCTGCGGCGCTGGCCGACGTGCACGGCCTGCTGTGCGACGAGCGTTCGGCGGTGGCCTCGGTGGTGGTGGAGTCGGGCCGGCTGCCGGTGCGCGCGCCCGCCGCCCTCGGGCTGATGTTCGGCGACGGCGCGGCGCGCCGGCTGGCGTCGGCCCCCGACGACGAGGTGCTGCGCGAGGCACTGGCGTGGCTGCAGGCGCAGGTGGCGCCCGTGGCCGGCGACGTCGTCGCGCACCAGCTCACGCGCTGGCCGACGGCCGAGCCGCTGACGCCGGTGGGGCGGGCGCGGGCGGTGGCGCGCTACCGGGCCACGCTGTCGCCGTCGCGCCGGGTGCTGCTGTGCGGCGACGCCCTGGGCCTGCCCTGGACCGACGGCGCGGTGGAGACCGGCCTGTGGGCGGCGCGGCGGGTCCACGAGCGCCTGAAGGCACCGGCGCCCTCGCCGTCGCGACCGCCGGCGGGGGTGCCCGATCGTGCGCGGGCGCAGGCCCGGCCGCCGGGACCCGCGGGCGGTCACGACCCGCAGGAGCGGCCCGCATGAACCCGCTGTGGATGACGGCCGCGGTGGGGCTGGCGCTGATCGGCGCGGTGCACTCGGTGCTCGGCGAACGCTGGGTGTTCCGCCGCCTGCGCGGGCGCGGGCGCGGCTGGGTGCCGACCGACGGCGGCGACCGGCTGCGCGAGCCGCATGTGCGCATCCTCTGGGCGACCTGGCACCTGGTGAGCGTGCTGGGTGGCGCGGCGGCCGCGCTGCTGGCTCAGGCGGCGCTGGCGGCGCCCCCGGCCGCGGGCGCCGCGGCCGCCCCGCTGCCCGCGGTGGTCGTGGCGGTGGGCACCGCGACGGCGCTCGGCGCGCTGCTGGTGGGCTGGGGCACCCGCGGTCGCCACCTCGGCTGGGTGGGGTTGTCGCTGGTCACCGCGCTCATCGTGCTGGGCGCGCGCTGAGGCACGTTCCGGCCAGCTCGCCCTCGCCCTC
>NZ_JCACKG010000225.1:0-63837 GCF_059505265.1 Myxacorys chilensis
AGCCTGGTTCACGCATTGCTGCTACTGTACCTGACTAGATCGAAAAAGGCTGTAAACTCTAATTTGCTAGTTCTTAAACCACTAATGGTTCCCGCTTCAATATTTTCAAACACTTTCGGTAAAGGTGGAGCCGGATCAACTACAAGATCGGTAATGTGACCATAAATTGTTGAAGTCGAAGCATTAGGCGCACGAGACAAAACAAGTAACGGCGTAATTCCTGCTTTTGGTAGCCGAATTACGTTGTAGCCGAGACCGTTTAAATGATTAATTGCTTGATCTTTGCAAGGCGGCATTTTTCAGCACTCCTGATCAGTAGTATGAAAGAAACTCTAAATCCAAAGTTGGCTACTCTCTCAATATCAAAGAATTAATTAAAGATTGGAGATGCCAAGTTTAACTAAGCGTAAACGTGGTGAAGAAATTTATTGAAAAAGCATCGCTTCTAAAGAAAATCGCTAACTTTTGTATTTAGATTTGTCAAACAATCAAAAATAGAATATAAAGTTGAAAACGCTTATTTGTAATCAAAAGCGTCTCGCGACTATCCAGATTAAGTTAACGCTGAAAGATACAAAAATGAAACGTTGGATACTCACATTTCTCATTCCACTAGCAATGCTTCAGCCTTCAGCGTTAGCGCAAACCAATGAGGGAGACAACAACCGTCCTGCCCAACCGCAACCCGCCCTCACGACACCTGCTGTTGCACCACCAACGTTAACGCTACTAAAGCGAACCGGGCAAATTCAACTTCAATTAGTGAATTGTACGTGGGACTGCCCTCTAGCTAGTCTTCTGCTTCCACAAAGTGTCATTACTGACCATACCGAACTCTATTTCGATAATTCTGCCCTAACACCTGTCAACGTTGTCAGTTCAGCCGTAATTATTGAAGGCAATCTGACAAATTATCAACTGCCAAGTCAACCGCCTCTTTGTTCACAGTCGAGTCAACTACCTTGTGCTGCGATCGCGCTGTCAGAAAACTCTAAAGTGCTGCCCGCAAACCAAATTAGCAGTCTAAATCTGACCTTCAATCGCTCCAAAATGCCTCCTGATCAGTACACTGGAGCCGTCTATCTCACATTAGCCGACCAGCGAAACCGTCTCATTCTACCAATTGACTTGAGTGTGAGGAGTGGTCCGCTCATGCCGTTGCTCGTCTTACTGTTTGGCATTGTTCTCGGTCGGCTGATTAAATATATGGAAAAGCGAGGCGAGCCGCAAGCCTTAGCACTTCAGGAAATGAATCGCCTTGAAGCAGACGTTGCAGCGGCGAATCCTGAAGATCAAAAAATACTGGTAGGAATGATTGCTAAAACGCGAAAGCAAGTGTTTCGAGAACAGCTTGAACCTGCTACAGCCAACGCCACAGCGATCAGAAATCGTTTAGATGTTTTAACTAAATTACGATTCATTGAAACAGGTTTGGAAGAACGAGTTGAACCTTTGCCAGATGATGTGATTGAAGACGCGATCGCAACCATTGCTCAAGCGCGATCGCGAATTGCTCAAGAAGACGATGGTAAAGCAAAGGAATTGCTCGATCAAGTGAGCGAGTTGCTCGATACAGTTGGTATCCGAGGCGGCGAAGAGTCAGAAATTAGTGAAACCGTCAGACAGGCTTCAGCAAATTTAGAGCAGAACCTCAAAAATCCACCCGTTTTGATCAAAGAGCCGAGCGGATGGGAGCGTTTCCGACAATTCTTGATCACGCTGTCTGGCGTGTCAGATCAGATTCGGGCGGAAGCCACCTACTGGGTTGTGCGCCCTGTGCTTTCGCTCATTCTATTAGCAGGTTTATCGCTTGTTGGTCTCAACACGCTTTATGTGCAAAACGGAGCGACGTTTGGAGCAAGACCCTTCCCCGATTATCTAGGGTTAATTCTTTGGGGCTTAAGTGCAGATGTTGCTAGTCGAAGTTTGAGTAGTTTACAAGGTCAGAAAGAGTAGTTCGGTGACTCTCTACCCGCCAGTTTTCGATGAGTAAATCTTTTGACCAAACGGACAGAGATCGAGAACAATACAGCGATCGCACGCTGGTTTTTGATAATAACAACAGCGCTGCCCGTGCAGCATTAGCACTTCGTGGTTGTCGTAAACCTGTTGAGCATCCCACTCAGTAGGCAGTTGCGATTCGAGAATGGCATGAGACGGCCCGACGGCAACGCTAGCAGGAATGAGACCTAAACGACACGCAACGCGATGATGATGACTATCGACAGGTAGGGCACGACGCCGTAAGCAGCTAAATGAAAGAACGGCGGCACTCGTTTTTGGTCCAACACCGGGAAGGGCTTCTAGCCATGCTCTAGCTTCAATTTCAGTCATATCCGCCAGAAAGTCTAGAGAAAACGGAGCAGTAGGGTGATCACGGCTGAGGAGATCGCTAATTAATTTCAAAACCTGTTGAATTCGCGGCGCTTTCTGATCTGCCCAGGTTGCCCGCGCGATCGCGGCTTCAACGTCTTTTACAGGTGCATCTCGAACCGCTTCCCAAGTTTCAAACTGTTCTCGCAGTTGAGCAAAGGCATGGGCAGAATCAGCGTTGCGAGTCCGATGAGAAAGCAGCGCAGACACTAATTCACTCAGCGGATCAAGATCGTGAAAATAGGCGATCGGGCACCCATATTCTTGGCAAAGTCGGTCGTGAATTTGAATCAACTTCTGCTGAAGTTCTGGTGTCACTGTGAGTGGTACCAGTTTTCTCACACCCATAGCTGTAGATCAAACGAAACGCAAAGACCCTTTAGTTGTAGGGCTATAGACTCTATGATTCATCCCTCTTAGATTGGAGATTAGATGGTAGAGAAGATTAGAGCGAGACTTTCCTCAACTTGTGTAGGATCTGCCGAGTCCAAGATTGCCTAATCCTCGGCGGTAGGCGATCGAGGTTTGATCTGCCCCAATGTGAAACTCTGCACACAGATCGAGCGGCAAATCCTCCGGGTACTGCGCCTCTACCACTTCCTTGTCTTCAGCAAAGATCTGATGGTTGAATTCGTACACTGGCTCTAGCGGCATGTCTTGATCAAAGTTGCGGCAAATAGGACAAAACACCCGTGTCTTGCGGGCAGAAACGGGAGAGGCCGCGTTGAGGATACAAAGCCGTCCGTCGTTTGGAAAATGAACCGTGAGCCGAGCGGTAAACGGAAAAAAGACTTCAAACACACGCAGCCATTGAAAGTCAGCAGGCGCTAAATCTTGCAACCCTTTGGGAAAGTTGCTGACGGTACTGAGGTATCGGGCACAAATCCCGGTTGCGGTCTGCTCCACCTCATAGCGGGGAACCAGCGGATTGTTGCGATCGCCAAACGACTCGGCATGAACCCAGGCAAAGTGAGCCACGTCCAGAAAGCCTTCCATCTGTCGCCCTGAGGCTGCATCGAGATCAACAGCACTGGGCAGAATTTGCTGATAATGCGGGTCATTCCACTCGTGAAACTCAGGCAAGGGAGGTTCACCTCCCGCGAGAGAAGTCCAAATCAAGCCATAGGCTTCTTTAACGGGATACGTTTTGAGACAAAGTTTTGCGGAAATGCTGGCCGCTGGATCGGCTGGAATCAGCACACAGCGACCGTCTGCCGCGTAGTGAAAGCCGTGATACTTACACACCAGTTGATCGTCGCTCAGGTGCCCCATACTGAGGGGAACGCCGCGATGCAGACACAGATCATTTGCCACTGATACACCCGCCGAGGTTCGCCAAATGACTAAGCGCTGGTCGAGCAACGTTGCTGCGATCGGCTGCTCGTTGACCTCACGGCTAAATGCGATCGGATACCAAAACGGAGCCAGGGCATCCCAATCGGATGGGGCAAAGGTACACCCTCTAGGATAGGTCGCTTTTTGAACGGTGTTAACCATATGTGTATGACGGCTGACGACTAGAACACGCACGGACAGCAACATGTAGGCTATACAATATCAGGCGTGAGTGGCGCGATCGCAGTTACCTTTGCTACTGAACCGTAAACTTTAATTTGGACGAGCCTCTGTAAAGCGATCAACGGTGTACCAATTCACCCGCAATATAAACGGCATGAATGGTGCGATCGTCACCTAACATCATCATGCCAAACACTTTTTCCGCCAGTTCTTCTTGCAATTCCGTCTCTGTTGAGCCTTGTGCTAATCGGGTAGATAAACCTCCCGTGCGAGTTGCCATGATCGACGTTGCTTGTAAGTCTAGGACTACAAAATCTGCCTCTTTGCCCGGATCGAAGTTACCCAGCTTGTCTTCTAACGAAAGCGCTCTTGCCCCTCCGAGCGTGGCTAAGAATAATGCTTTGAAGGCGGAGAGAGATTCAGTCTGAAGCTGGGCTACTTTGTAGGCTTCGTTTAGAGTGTGCAGCATTGAGAAACTAGTTCCTCCGCCAACATCGGTTCCTAGACCAACCTTTATAGGCTGATTGAGGGACTTGGCTTTGTGCAGTTTGAACAGCCCACTGCCCAAAAATAGGTTTGAGGTTGGACAAAAGGAGAGCGCCGCTTTTGCGGCTGATAGCCGTTTGAACTCATCCTCGCTCAAGTGGATTCCATGAGCAAACACTGATTTTTCCCCAACCAGCCCAGCACGATCGTACACATCAAGATAGTCTTTACACTCAGGAAAAAGTTCGGCAACCCACTCTACTTCTTTAAGATTTTCGGAAAGATGGGTGTGCAGATAAACATCGGGAAATTCTTGCAGTAATTTTCCGGCTAAACGCAGTTGTTCATGAGTGGAAGTAATGGCAAATCGGGGCGTAATTGCATACAGTAAACGACCTTTGTTATGCCATTTTTGAATCAGTTGTTTGCTCTCTTCGTAAGCAGTTTCGGGTGTGTCAGTCAGAAAGTCAGGAGCATTTCGATCCATCAAGACCTTTCCTGAAATCATCCGCAGATTACGACGGTTCGCCTCCTCAAAAAAAGCATCAACTGATTGAGGATGAACGGTCGCAAATACTAGAGCAGTGGTGGTTCCATTCTTTAGCAATTCATCTAAAAATAGGGAAGCAATGGTTTGAGCATAAGCTTTATCTCGAAACTTTCGTTCTGTTGGAAAGGTATATTTATTGAGCCACTCTAGAAGCTGTTCTCCATAAGCAGCAATCATTTCGGATTGCGGGTAGTGAATATGAGTATCAATAAATCCCGGCATAATCAGCTTGCCAGGATACGTTACGATTTCAACTTCAGAATATTTGGCTTGAAGATCAGCATACGATCCAAAGTCTGCGATCGCACCATTCTCCACAATCAGCAATCCATCAGGAATATAGCGCACACTCTCGGCATCAGACACATAAAATGGGTCGTTCGCAAAATCAAGAAAAGCGCCTCGAATTGCCTGAGATGACGGATTGCTTGTTGACAGCATAGGCTTACCAAAAATCAATTACAGCTACTTCTTGTTTAAAGCGATTTCACTAACGAAATGGAGCGATTGATTCAAAATTGTGAATCAATTGATTCTCTCAATAAGTAATGAAAAGAACAATCAAATTTTTATTAAAAAAATAGAATAAGGGGCTACAAGCGACTTCTAAATTTCATTAATGTAGGGATCATACTCAAATCCGGAGCGCCAACAAATGAGTTCATTCGATTCCGAGCGTCCCCCCAGCGATCCGTCTTACACCCGTTGGCAAGCCGCGATCGCTCGTTACTTCAGATTTGGCTATTACAACACCAATTTTCGCACCGAGATTATAGCGGGCATCACTACGTTTATGACGATGGGATACATCCTAGTCGTCAATCCGATCATTCTCTCAAATGCAATCTTTCTTCAAACATCGGGCGATTTGTTCGCTCAGCTTGCGGTTGCAACTGCGATCGCGGCGGCGGTCGGTACATTTTGCATGGGCATGTTTGCCAACTACCCGTTTGGACTCGCTCCTGGCATGGGCACAAATGCCTTTTTCGCCTTCTCTGTCGTAATCGGACTCAAAATTGATTGGCGACTTGCGCTGTCCTGCGTGTTCGTTCAAGGAATTGTATTCATCATTCTGACGTTCACCGACGTTCGGCGGTTGCTGATCAAGGCGATTCCTGTTTCCCTCAAACACGCTACAGCCGGGGGAATTGGGTTATTCATTGCTTATATCGGATTGTCGGGCGATGTCACCACAGGCGGGGCGGGACTGATTGTTGCCAATGATGCAACAAAGACAGCGTTTGGAACCTTCGCTCAGCCGAATACTCTACTGGCAGCAGTAGGACTCTTGATTACAGGGGCATTGGTAGTGCGACGAGTCAGAGGGGCGCTGTTGTTGGGAATTTTGATCACAGCGGGGCTTGCCTGGCTCTTGGGAGTTGCATCCATGCCGACCGAATGGTTTGCCTTTCCAGAACTGCCAAAAGATATTGTCGGACACGCGATCGGGGGGCTATCTCGCCTGAATGGGCAGAACTTTATCGACTGGTTAGCTGTTCTGTTTGTGTTTCTGTTTGTGGACATTTTTGACACGATTGGCACGCTCACTGGCGTCGGAATGCGAGCAGGATATATCGGGGCTGATGGCGAGTTACCGAGAGCAAATAGAGCGCTGATGGCAGACGCCGTGGCAACCACCATAAGTCCATTAGTTGGAACGTCTAGCGTAACGACCTATGTTGAATCTGTAGCCGGGGTTGTTGAGGGAGGACGGACGGGATTTACCGCGATCGTCATTGCTGCATTATTTACGATCGCGCTATTCTTCATTCCGATCTTCAAAGCGATTCCTGCTTTTGCAACCACTCCTACATTGGTAATTGTGGGAGCCATGATGTTAGCAGAGGTGAGAGAAATTCGTTGGGATGACATGGCAGAGACAATCTCAGCGTTTCTCACGGTTTTTATGATCCCGCTCACCTACTCGATCGCAGAAGGATTAGCGATCGGCTTCATCACGTATCCAATCTTAAAGACGTTTCAAGGCAAGGCGCGGGAAGTTCCGATCGCCACTTGGATCATTGCGGGTATCTTTATTGCTCGGTTCGTTTTTATGACCTTACGCTTTGGTCGCGGTTAGGGAGCCTGTAGGCAGAGCAATCCTTCAGAACCTGGCAATATCGATCGCATCACAAGTTATCTATCCTAAAAACCGCTTCAGTTGTTTATACACTTCATCATCATTCCGCTTACCCACTAGGATGACTTCTACCAAGTCTTCCTCAGCATCAAAGCGATAAACAATTCGATATTCGCCACTGTCCACGCGGTAATATCCTCGATATCCGATTAACTCTTTGCTGTCTGCGGGTCGCGGATCGATATTAAGTGCCAATACTTTTTTAGCAATTTGGGCAACAATTTTCGGCTGTAATCTTTTTAGAAAATCGAGAACAGTTTCAAGACCATCTAGCTTTGCCATTCTACAAATCGCTACTATCCAAACTCGCTAAACGTTGAAGCTCGGCTGTAAACGTCTCTACACCTACCATTTGAGAATTTTTGAGCGCCGTTTCTGCCAGTTGACCCAATGCACGATCTTCTAAAGCCGTTAGTTTATCGAGCAACTGCTGGTAATTCTGAGCTGACATGATGACATAGCCCGGTTTAGATTCTTCCGTCAGCAGAATTGGCTCAACGGTAGCTTTCTCTAAAACTTCGTCTTGCAATCCACGAACTTCTCTCAGGGAATAGCTTTGCATGATGTTACAAACCTGAATGTTCTTTAAGTATTGTACTTGGGTGGTTGAAGCGATCGCACCTAATTGCCACCCAAGTACACTGACTGAAGTCACCGAATCTTGAGAATGAGTGCAAATCTGAACTTAGCTAATGGGAATTTTGAGCGTATAGGCTCAACTAATGCATAAAATTATGGCTTGGCTTCCAGGCAAGAAATTGCAGAACGGCAAATACATTATTAAGCGCAAACTAGGGGAAGGTGGCTTCGGCGTAACCTATCTTGCTCAAGATCTGGTTAAACAAAAAGTCGTAATAAAGACATTAAATAGCGAAATACAGCATCATCGCAATTTCGTTAAATTTCAGCAAGATTTCCTGAATGAAGCGCTACGACTTGCCAAGTGCAGCCATTCCAACATAGTTCAAATTCATGAAGTAATTCAGGAAGAAAACTTATGGTGCATGGTTATGGAGTATATCGATGGTGAAGACTTAGCCAATGTGTTAGTAAGCCGAGGTACTCTATCAGAGCTAGAAGCACTTCATTATATCAAGCAGGTTGCTGATGCATTGATATCTATTCATAGTCGCCAACCACCAGTTTTGCATCGCGATGTGAAGCCGCAAAACATTGTGATACGTTCCAAAGAACGGAACGCTGTTTTAATTGATTTTGGAATAGCCCGCGAATTTATCCCTAACTTGACTCAACAAACTCAAACCCAATTGCTTACAGAAGGTTTTGCTCCTCTAGAGCAATATGAAGAACGCGCAGAACGAGGAGCTTTCACAGACGTTTACGCTCTAGCAGCAACACTCTATACTCTTCTAACTGGAGAAGTTCCTGCTTGTGCGATTGAAAGGGAAAGAGTTTTACTAAAACGTAAAGTCGATCCTCTAAAGTTACCACAACAAATCAATCCAAACATTACTAGTCAAGTTAGCCGAGCTATTGTGAAAGGTATGGCACTGGAGGTAATAGACCGTCCTCAAACAGTGCGTGAATGGTTAAATATGCTAATAAGTGAAAAGCAGCTAAACGAAGTAGCACAAGAAGAGAAATCATATGAATTAAACAACCAAATTAAATTAGAGGATGCATGGCTAGATACACTTGTAAGTAGAGAGCAGTCATACAAAGCAACACAAGAGAAGAAAGAGCAGCTAAATGTAGCGCAAGAAGAGAAAGTATCTTATGAGGTAGATTACCAAACTGAGTTAGAGGATATCGAGAAAGAAAAATACGCAGAAAACCAATATCAATTTGGATTAGAGAATGCTAAAAGAGCGAGATACATAGAGGCTATTAATAACTTTGATCTTGCGCTAAATATTGCTCCTTTTTTCACTAAAGCGTATAAGTTCAGAGGTATTGCTAAATCTAGAATTGGCGACTGTTCGAGAGCAATTAAAGACTTAACCAAAGCTGCTGAAGTTTACGAATTGCAAGAGAAATTTGACAATCAAAAGATGCTGCTGGCTCAGATTCAAATCTTGAAGCAGCTTGAAAAACTAACTGACCTAGAAACAAGTTCCGAATGGATATCTGAAACTGGAATAGATTACAGCAGTTTGCAGAAATTATTAGCGGCGGCTAATTGGAAGGCTGCTGATTTTGAAACACTAGACATTATGCTTGGTATTGCTAATCGAGATTACTGGCTCACAGCAGAAAACGTCAGCAATTTTCCGTCCCGTCACTTGCTAATCATTAATCACCTATGGGCCAAACACAGCTACGGAAAATTTGGTTTCAGTGTCCAGAAACGGATTTGGCAGAGTCTTGGAGGTAACTTAAATGCTGATTTTGAGACCAGACAAAAATTCAATAGACATGTTGGCTGGAGTTTGGAGAGTCTTGTAGATTATGAATTTCCATTGCAGCTTGAAAAATTAGTACTTGGTAGAGCGTTACCAGGACAGTTCCCTTTCTTAGTGAGCCGAGGATGTGATACTTCAAGAGACTGGTTCCTGAAATATCTCTTATCACACCCAGCCTTGTAATCTGAGTTTTTTCAGCGTTATTTTTACAACAAGTCGCCGATTGATGAACACCAGCGTTGAATCTTTGACATTCAATCAGGATTGTTCTTTAAAACAAAGCCCTCGATCGCATCATATGTGATCGAGGGCTTCAAACTATTCGCTTAACTCAAATTAGCGAAGACCACTTGTAACAGATGAAGGAGACAGATCCGACCAAGATTGCTTCACCAAGTCTTGATCCGCCTGAACGCTACCGAGGTAGTTACCCGCAGGCAACGACGGGAAGCGCTTGTAGGGCACAACATCCTCACCAAAGTAGCGATCGTACTCCGCACTGTTCACCATCACGTTTACCGCAGCCTTCAGACCTTGACCCGCTAGAATCTTGTTGTACTCACGGATCTCAGACTGAGTTGCCGGGGCACGACCGAGCAAGTGACGGAACAAGAACTCAATCACCTTCGTATTCGGATACGGCGCATAGAAGCGACGGACATAGATCTCCGAACCAGCTAATGTCTTAACAAACTCGCGAACCGAGATGTCGCCATTGCGGAGCTTACTTTCAAGATCCGATCGCTTGAACTGATCGGGAACTTGACCGCTAAACACATCCATCACCTGGCAGTAGATCGCGTTGATCACCAGTTCGCTTTCGCCCTGACCCATGCCCGGATTCATTCGGTAAATGCGAGCAGGCTTACGGCGAGTTGTGCCAACTCCAACCTCAACCGACTGACCCCCGCCGTTCGCGTGCGATCGACCCAATTCAATAAAGAGCGGCTTGCTCTTATCAATTTGTCGCGCTTGCGCCGCAATATTTTGCATTGCCAACGCCGTCATCGGCATCTTCGCCGCATCCATGCGAGATTTGGTCGGGGCAAAGCTTGGAACTTCAAGCTTCTTATCTTGCTTGGTCAGCTTGTTATACAAGGTTTGCGAGTTCGGGAAGTTTGCCGCAGGCAAGGTCAAGAAGCGGTTGTATGGAACCGTATCTTCCCCAAAGGTTTCGCCGTATTCTGCGCTCGAAACCATTGTATTGATGAAGCCCTTCAGACCTTGAGTTGCCAAAATCTGGTTGTACTTGCGAATCTCCTGCTGATCGAGCGGCGCACGACCTAAGAAGTGCTTCGTACCGAGTTCAATCACCTTGGTATTCGGATACGGTGTGTAGAACTCCTTGATGTACAGGCTAGACGAGCCAAGCGCTTCGATGAATTCCTTCAGGCTGATTTCGCCGTTACCGAGTCGGCTCTCCAACACGCTGAACTCATTCTGAGCGACGTAGGGTGCAATATCCCGCTCAAAGACTTGGCGATACGCTGCACCAATCACAACCTTGAGGTTCGACTTGTCGCTCACTTGCGTCAGCTTGAAGACCTTCGTTTGTTCGCGCTTCTTGCTCACGCCCTGATTGACGCGGAACTGAATGTCAGGTTCAGTTCGCATGTTGCTCACTGCACCAAGTTCCACGAAGCGTGGGGTCTCTTCGCGATCGATGCGCATTCCGGTATCAGCGATCGAGCCAACGCGACTATTTCTTAATGAAACTCCACCCGGAGTCAGGTAGCGCTCGTAAGGCACGACATCTTCATTAAAGGTTTCGTTATATTCAGCGCTATCGACAATGGCATCGATCAGCGCATAGAAGCCTTTCTTCGAGCAGACATCGAAGTACTTGTTGATTTCCTGACGACCGTAGGTAGGACGACCGAGCAACCGGCGGTGGATGTACTCTACGGCCTTAGTCACGTAGAGTTTTTCCCAGTACAGGCTGCGGAAGAGGTTCGACTTCGCAAGGCGACGGACAAACTCACGCACGGTGATTTCACCGTTTTCAAGCTTAATTTCATCGACCTTGAGCCGCTGACCATCATATACGGCGCGTCCAAACACTTGCAGGTACGCCCCCCGGATCACCGCTTGAGTCGAACTTTCCGAGAATTTAACGCTAACGCCTTTCGAGTCTCCGCCACGCTTTGCGAAGCTGCCCGTGAAGCTAGGAACTTGGTCTAGCTTAAACACTTTAGGACCGAGCGTTCCTGGAGAAACGCCGCGTGCTTCTGGATTGCTCAACTGGTTGTTGATTCCCGGACCGCGATTGATCAAAATCCGGCGGGTATCTTTACCAAATGGCGCAGGGCGAGTGCTGGGGTTCTTGGTTTCTTTCGGGAAGATTGCACCAAACTGAATTTCGAGCGGATCGTTGCCGGAGCCATACACGTGCTGATCGGGCAACGGACGATCGTAGGACGCAAAGGTCGTGATGAATTGAGGAACCTTGCGGAAGGGCGCACTGTAGTTAAACAGGTCTTGTTGCGGACCCCAGTTGCGACATTCTTGAGCTTCCTGACCCAGACCACGGAGGTAGGGAACCGTTTCTTCCCCAAAATAATCGCTGTACTCCTGAGAATCGACCAAGGCATCAACGAGCGCGTTGAGACCACCTGCCGAGACGATCGAGAAGTAGTTCTGCACTTCTTCGCGCGAGGACGGGCCGCGACCGAGAATGTGACGGAATGCCAACTCTAAAGCACGGCTGTTAATGTACGGCTCAAAGAAATTCTTCCGGTAAAGCGGCGACTTAGCAAGGCGGCGGATGAATTCTTTCATCGAGATCGTGCCTTGCTTCACCTTCGACTCGAGATCCGAGACGCCGAGCGAGTAAGCACGAGTAATATCTCGCTCAAACACCTGACGATAAGCTGCCTTCACGACATCATTCTTCTCGGTACTCGACAGACCGGGCTTCATTGCATATTTCGGACGGCGCTCGGCAGCATTGAAGTAGATTTGCGGCAGTTGCAGACCTTGCAGGTCAGGAGAAGTGCGCGGACGCAGCTTATCAGAGGGCGTCGGCGCTTTGAACTCGCTGATTAGCACGTCAAAATATTGACTGACGATCGTGGCGGCTTCTTCGTCATTGCGGAAGTAGCTCATCGACGCCACTTTCATCTCTTGCAGGGCAACGACCGTTGCGTCTCCAGAGCAGGCGTTTTCGATGATTTCGCGCAAACCACGCGTGTTGACAGCAATGATATTGGGATCTCCCGCTACGATCGCATAGGTCGTGTAGCGCAAGAACCAACTCATGTCTCGCAGCGACTTGGCCATGTTGCTCGGACCATAGCGCGATACGTTGATCGCCCGGAACCCGGGAGGAATGGCCCCAGCGCTAGGTGTCAGGAAGAAATTCCGAATGCCACCAAATAAGCCGCCCCCAGACCCTTCTGCATAGGTTACAGTTCCGAGCTTCATGCCCTCCTCGGTGTTCATCGTTTTGCCTGCCATCGACTTCACAGGCTCTTCTTGTGGCTTTTCTAAAAAGGCCATTGGGGAACCTCCCGTGAAGATGCGATTTGCCGCACGAGACACGATTAGTTCGGCTTTTTGCGTCAGCAATTCAGCAATGCCTAGACGCTTGGCTCCAGACCCGAAATAGCGCGTTAGTTCATCTAACTCACCTCTCTGGAGGAAACGGTCTTGCTGTTCAGCTTGCGAAATTGTTGCGACGGGGACTGTTTGGTATAGTTGCGGGCGTGCAACCGAGCTTCCACCACTTGCCTTAACACTCATTAGATTCCTAAAGCTCCCATTACGGATCGTTACTGTGTTAAATCTGACCAGCATGTCACCTGGCACTGTCGTTTTTTGCTAAATCACCATTCGCGAACAGCGTCAGCTTAAAAAAGTTAGTGGTAAACAAGTACTCAGGCGCGACCAGTTCACTCTTAGAGTAAAACGATTCGGTGTCCAACACTCGATTATTAACAAGTGTGTAGAAAACCTGCGTTTCACTGCCTAAATCATCATAAAAGAAGAGAAAATCTATATGAGAATAAATATAAGTTTTGTAACAATAGATGTAACAAAGTAATCGCTTGTCCGTAGTTGCGGCTAAGCGTAGGGAAAATTGAAAAATGGTGTTGTAATCCTTACTGACTGCCGATGCATTCTAGTTTAGGAGAGGATTGATGGCGAGAAACAAGAGATGTAAGCCTTTGCTCAATCATGTTTGTCCGATCTGCTGCATTCTGCCGCCCCACATGAACGATCAGATTGTTCTGAATGGGGATTCAACGCAAAAAGAATGGGCGCTGCAAAGTATTCGGGCGTCGGAGCAGTTTCGGGAGCGGCGGACGATCGTAGGGGCACTCAACCTTAATGCGGCATTTAACCTGGCAACTGTAGGAGAGAAGCGTCGCACTATCTTTGACGCGAGTACAGGAACCGATCTGCCTGGAAAGCGAGTCCGCGGAGAAGGCGATCCGCCAACGGGAGATGTAATGGTAGATGAAGCCTACGATGGATCAGGCGCAACCTACGACTTTTTCTACGACATCTTCGAGCGCAACTCAATCGATGGCTTGGGAATGCGCCTAGATTCTACGGTGCATTTTGATCAGAAGTATGACAACGCTTTCTGGAATGGAAGCCAGATGGTTTATGGTGATGGCGACGGAGAGTTGTTCAATCGCTTTACAATCTCGATTGATATTATTGGGCACGAACTCACTCACGGCGTTACGCAACACGAAGCTGGATTAGTCTATAAGGGGCAACCAGGCGCGTTAAATGAATCTATGTCCGATGTGTTTGGCAGCTTGATCAAGCAGCGTACTTTGAATCAGACTGCCGAGGAAGCGGATTGGCTTATCGGTGCAGGACTCTTAACTGACAAGGTAGACGGCACAGCGCTGCGATCAATGAAAGCGCCCGGAACCGCTTACGACGATAAAGTGTTGGGCAAAGATCCTCAGCCTGCGGACATGAGCAAAATTTATACCGGAAAAGCAGATAATGAAGGCGTTCATATCAACTCTGGAATTCCGAATCGCGCCTTTTATCTGGCTGCTAGCGAGATGGGCGGCTATGCTTGGGAGAAAGCCGGAAAAATTTGGTACATCGCGCTGTGCGATCGGCTGCGATCGCAATCTAACTTCAAACGTGCTGCCAACCTGACGGTAACGATCGCAGGTGAGTTGTACGGACCCGACAGCGCTGAAAAGAAAGCCGTTGAAAAGGCTTGGAAGACAGTCGGAGTAGTTTAGTAGAGTTTGAACTGAGATGAAGACACTAGGATGAAAACACTGGGATGAAAACATGAGAAAAGCAGTGTTATGCGCTATTGTTGCGGTACTTCTACTTGTTTCTTGTTCATCCCTTCATTCGTCTATGCGTGTCACCTTTGAGCGGAGTGGTGGATTTGCTGGGTTAATCGTGACAACTTCAGTAGACACGGCAACTTTACCTGCTACTGAAACCGAGCACCTCCAGCAGCTTGTTCAGTCGGCAAACTTTTTTGGATTGCCCGCCGAGATCCCGGCTGCTGCACAACCGGATCGATTTCAGTATGAGATTACGGTTGAAGATGGCAACCAGCATCATACGGTAAGAGTCGGAGAGGCAAGTGTTCCTGAATCGTTGCGTCCGTTGTTGAACTGGTGCATGGAAAAAGCGAGGGGCAGTTAGTAGAATACCCTCTCGCTGGGAGAGGGCAGTTTAGGAAACCCAAGATTTATTAGGTTTTACGACGCCAGTCCGACTAATTTGGCGCTCAAGTCCCACATTTTCTTCGCTTTGTTGTCGTCACTCGCTTCATCAGACACTTCCTGCACAAATGACTGACGCCCTTGCTTCTGGCGATTGCCCCAACTCCAATACACACCAGACGTGTTGTACTCAGGATTGGCAACCACTTCTGCTACGCGATCGCCCGCTAATTCTTCAGAAACATATCCGCCCGTGATGTTCTTTTGAAACCACGGAAAAATCTTCTGGAACAACGGGTAGCTGTTGCGGAACAGCGCTGTTGTCGCGACGCATCCCGGATAGAGAGAACTGAAGGTGATGCCCGTTGAGTCGTGATACCGACGGTGCAACTCCCGCATCGTCAGCACGTTACACAGCTTACTGTCTTTGTAAGCTTTGCCTGCTTTAAACGTCTTGCCGTCAATCATAGCGATCGGCGCTTTAAAGCCTGCCTCAAAACCTTTGAGATCGCCTAGGTCGGGAGGTGCAGGAATCGGAATCTTACCGCCCAACTCTTTCGGATTGGCAGTTACAGTACCCAAAATAATCAGCCTCGGCTCTTGAGCGCCAGACTTTTGCAAGTCCTCTAGCATGAGGTTACACAAGAGAAAATGTCCAAGATGATTGGTTGCAACGCTTAATTCATATCCATCGACGCTGTATAACGGTTCTTTTAATAACGGCATGTATACGGCAGCATTGCACACTAAAACATCTAGAGGTTTACCGCTTTCTCTAAAATTTTTTACAAACTGCCTAACACTCGTTAAGCTAGCGAGATCGAGATGCATAATCGTGTAGCTGTCGGGCGACATCCCAAGCGCTTGAACGGCTTTCTCCGTTTTCGGAAGATCTCGACATGCCATGATCACATGCCATTGCCCCGTCTGCGAAAGCGCTCTTGCGGCTTGCAAACCAACGCCTGATGATGCGCCTGTAATAACAACCGTTGACTTTCGATCCTGTTCCATGCTGCCTAAACTCCAACAATAAGCGCAAGTGATTACCTTTAGGATCTCATACCGTGGGTGAGTCGAGGGACGCGATTCTGAATGAAAGATTTCTAGATTTGTGCATCCAATTAGCCGCGATCGCCGTACTAGAAATGTTCACAACTATTCCCAGTTTGCCGTTTGTGTTCAATAATGTGACTACCCTCTTGAGCGCGTTACGTTGGCGTTTCATTTGAGTTTCACTATTGTGCATCATGCAGTTTGAGTCATCTAATAGCCCCGATAGTTCCTCTCAACAAACTGATACGGAACTCTACCGTTTGTTGAAGGCTGGACAGGCGGATGTTTTAGGAATTCTCTATGATCGTCATGTAGGACTAGTCTATGGAACGGCAATCAAAATTTTGACTGATCCTCAAGAGGCGGAGGACTTGACTCAAGACATTTTTTTAATGCTGGCTAAAAGATGTTCCTATGATCCGGAGCGCGGGTCACTAAGAACGTTTCTTGCGATTTTGACGCGCTCGCGCTCGATTGACCGGCTGCGATCGCGCACTAGCTCTCGCGAATCCTTGAGACGATGGCAGACTAACCAATCTCCGGAGGGTGGGGTCGATTCTCCTTCAGAGTATGCCTCTCAACTCGAACAGTCTCGGGAGGTACAAGCCGCTCTCGCTCAGCTTTCTAGCGATCAGCAGCAAATTTTGCGATTGGCTTACTACGAGGGGCTGAGTCAGTCTCAGATTGCTGAGCAACTCAACTTGCCTTTGGGCACAGTAAAAACCAGAGCCCGGCGGGGGCTAATTAAGCTGCGCCAAACGCTCACAGATTACACGAGGTAAGCATTTACTATGGCTGGGTCGCTGCCGTCAGAAGAAATAGAGCTACTAGTTGCAGGCTATGTGTTGGGAGATTTGGATGCTGAAGAGGCAGAAGAATTTCAGCGGCTCTTGGCAACCGATCCTGCGATCGCGCAAGCCGTCGCGCAAATGCAAGATGGGCTAGAACTCTCCTTTGCGCCGTCCGAGGTTGCGCCGCCTGCTCACCTGCGTGATACCATTCTCAATGCCAATCGGGCTTCCCATGCCAGTCGGGTTTCGGCTGCTCCGAGTCTGTTCTCTACCCGTCAATTCCCGATTCGGCTCAGACAAATCTTAGAACTTCTGGCAGCAGGGCTAATTATTGCTCTAGCAATCAATAACTATCAGTTGCGACAATCTCAACAGGCGTCTCAAAGTCTAGTCCCGTCTCAGAATAGATTGACTTACGCCCTGCGCAGCACGACTCCGGATCTGTCAGCCGTCGCTACGGTTGCGGTCGATTCCGACAGTTTAGAAGGAACGCTAACGGCGAAGAATTTGCCTCCTTTACCTCCAGGGAAGGTCTATGCCCTGTGGACCGTTCTGAAGCCAGGAGCGCCTTTCACCACCGACCCGCAAAATGCGATTTTAACGAATGTGTTTCAAGTTGATGCTCAAGGCAATGCCGCTCAAGCGCTTACTGTGTGTGATGTTCATCGTTCTAGAGAATGGGTTGCCGCCGTTGCTGTCACAGTAGAGGATGCTGCTGCGCCTCAAAAGCACCAGAATAAGCCCATCCTAGTGGCAGCTTTATAAAATTTGTCGATCCGCAAGGCTTCCCAAACCGCGTTAGCTTAGAGAGGATGGTTTGACGGAGTTTACAAGCATGGATCAGCCACTACAAGTTGTGGTGATCGGAGGTGGAGCGGCAGGATTTTTTGGCGCAATTGCGTGTGCCAACTCCAATCCTCAAGCTCATGTCACCATTTTAGAAGCTGGGCGTCAGTTCCTCTCGAAGGTTTTAATTTCAGGTGGCGGACGTTGCAATGTGACGCACGCCTGCTTTGAGCCAGCCTTGCTTGTACAAAATTATCCGAGGGGCGGAAAAGCGTTAAGAGGGGCATTCTCGCAATTTCAAGCGCAGCATACGGTGGACTGGTTCCGCGATCGCGGCGTTGCCCTCAAGACCGAAGCTGACGGACGGATGTTTCCCGTGACTGATGATGCCCGTACGGTTGCTACCTGCTTGCTCGACCAAGCCAAATTGTTAGGCCTCACTCTCCGACTTGGTGCGGCAGTAAAGTCAGTTGTAAAAAAAGATGATGGCTTCAAACTAGAGTTACGTTCAGGTGAAATCCTCAGCGCCGATCGCGTTCTGATTGCCACAGGCAGCAATCTAAACGGACATCAGTTTGCGCAAGCGCTAGGACATACGGTTGAACCACTTGTTCCATCGCTGTTCACCTTTAACGTGGTGGATGAGCGCTTGCGAGATCTTGCAGGCGTAGCGGTTGATCCAGTTCGATTGCGGTTGCAAACAGAGGACAGCAAAACGAAGCTAGAGCAGACTGGAGCGTTGTTGGTAACCCACTGGGGCTTAAGCGGCCCGGCAGTGCTAAAACTGTCGGCTTGGAGTGCAAGATTTCTGCATCAGCATCAGTACCGAGCTACATTGCAGATTAATTGGTTGCCGCAGCACAACCCTGAAACGTTGCGACAAGAGCTAACGGCAGTGAGAAACCAAATTTCGAGAAAAACGATCGCGGCAAATTGTCCGGTGATGATTCCTCGCCGTCTGTGGGAGAAACTCGTTGCCAATATTGGCATTGATCCCGAAATGCGTTGGGCAGAACTTTCTAATAAAACAATGACCGCCTTGATTGGAGAACTTACGCAGGGCAGCTATGCGATCGCGGGCAAAGGCGTCTTCAAAGAAGAATTTGTAACCTGTGGCGGCGTTAGTTTGAAGGAAGTCAGCTTCAAAACAATGGAAAGCCGATGCTGCTCTGGACTTTATTTCGCAGGAGAAGTATTAGATATCGATGGGGTAACGGGTGGATTTAACTTCCAAAGCGCGTGGACGACAGGTTGGTTAGCGGGACAAGCCATGAGTCAGTAGCTAAAAAACGGCTTGCTAACATTGCTGTGCGCTTTAATGCTCAAAAGCGCTGCTCAGAATGATTTTGCTATGCTCGAAATGGTGGAGTACTTTATTCAAAAACTAAAAAGCGGGCAGCGAGAATCGAACTCGCATCAATAGCTTGGAAGGCTATGGTTTTACCACTAAACTATGCCCGCGAACGTTTTGCATTTCGCTGTTTGCCATAATAACACAGTTTATTACTGCATTCCTACCCCCGCAACCTTGCTGCTTGAATACTCGTACTGCCTTCTGATGTTTTGACTTTACCTACATCTCCATTCTGACTGTATCATTTCTAAATTAATTCGCTAAAATGGCAGTCAGTGAGAGCAATTGTTTTGCTTGTCACTAAATTTCATGAAATTCAGTCGTTTCATGAGAAGTGGGTGTCCCCCACTTTTTTTATTTGGAGGGTAATTTGTCGATGGCTCATCCTTTAATTCCCCAAATTCTGGATCTAGCTGCTCCGGTAGCTCAGTCATTGGGCTTAGAAGTGGTGACAGCCGTATTTCATACCCATCAGAGTCCGCCTGTTTTGCGGGTTGATGTGCGGAATCAAGAGGACGATACGGGACTGGAAGATTGCGAACAGATGAGTCGCGCTCTAGAAGCAGCTTTGGATGAGTCCAATCTGATTCCTGATGCTTATGTTTTAGAGGTTTCAAGCCCTGGAATTCCAAACTCGCTGACAACTGACCGAGAATTTACCTCATTTAGAGGGTTTCCAGTCATCGTTACGACCTCTGAGCCGTTCAATCACCGAGCCGAATGGAGCGGCAATTTAGTGCGCCGAGACGAGGATGCAGTTCACATCAACTTAAAAGGACGCTCGATCGCAATTCCTCGTTCTTTAGTGAAAACGGTTCACTTGGCTGATGGCGAAGAGTAACTCTTTCTAACAACTCAATACTTCTAACAACTCAATACTACGGAGATTAATTTTATGTCAATGGTCGCTTTGCCCGGACTCAAAGACATGATCGATGGCATTAGTCGCGATCGCAACCTGCCTAAGCTATCGGTTCAAGCTGCCCTGCGTGAGGCGTTGATCAAAGGCTACGAGCGCTTCCGTCGGACTCAGAAGATGGATAGCAATCTGTTTGATGAAACCTATTTTGATAACTTCGAGGTTGAGCTAGACATCGAAGAAGAAGGTTTTCGCGTGTTGGCAACGAAAACGATCGTCGATGAAGTTCAAAATCTAGATCACGAGATCGGGCTAAAAGAAGTTCAGGAAGTTGCAGCTGAAGCTCAAACTGGAGATACGGTTGTGCTAGATGTTACACCCGATCAAGGCGAGTTTGGGCGGATGGCCGCCATTCAAACCAAACAAGTCTTGGCTCAAAAACTGCGGGATCAACAGCGCAAATTAGTGCAAGAAGAATTTCAAGATTTGGAAGGCACTATTCTTCAGGCGAGAGTATTACGCTTCGAGCGGCAGTCCGTGATCATGGCGGTCAACAGTGGCTTTGGTCAGCCCGAAGTTGAGGCAGAACTGCTCAAGCGGGATCAACTTCCTAATGATAACTATCGGGCGAACGCTACGTTCCGAGTGTATCTCAAGAAAGTGAGTGAAGGCTCTCATCGCGGCCCTCAGCTTTTAGTGTCTAGAGCGGACGCAGGCTTGGTCGTCTACCTATTCGAGAACGAAGTTCCTGAAATCCAGGATGATATTGTGCGAATCGTAGCGGTGGCGCGAGAAGCCAATCCTCCATCTCGCTATGTCGGTCCTCGCACCAAAATTGCGGTAGATACCTTAGAGCGAGATGTCGATCCCGTAGGAGCTTGTATTGGGGCACGCGGTTCTCGAATTCAAGCCGTGGTGAATGAATTACGGGGCGAAAAAATAGACGTGATTCGATGGTCGCCTGATCCAGCTACCTATATTTCCAATGCATTAAGTCCCGCACGCGTGGACGAGGTGCGTTTAGTTGATCCCGAAGGGCGACAAGCACATATCCTGGTTGGAGAAGATCAGCTGAGTCTTGCGATCGGTAAAGAAGGGCAAAACGTCCGACTCGCCGCACGGCTGACAGGCTGGAAGATTGATATCAAAGACACCAAGAAGTACGACGCAGAAGCAGAAGGCGAGAAGATCTCAGCCGCGATCGAAGCCCGTCGTCAGACGCAAGAAGCCTACGAAGAGGAGGAAGAATATTTGGATGAGGCTGATGAAGCGCCCGAAACTGAGCCTCAAGAACCGCTTGTGGAGGTTGCTGCTCAAGACGAATTGGAGTCAGAGTAGTGCTTCATTAGGCAAAGGGTGAGGGACGCCTACGGTGACACTTCGCAAACAGGGAGAAAACTAGTCTTGATTACTTTTTTCATCCCTTCTCGCGGTTCCTACAGAGTTGCACTCTGCGCTAATTGCGAGGCATTCCCTCCCTTATCCCTCCAGTTCTTTTCTGCCATCATGCTGCCAAACTACCGTCGCTGTATTAGTTGCCGCAAAGTTGCTCCGAAAGAAGCCTTTCTTCGAGTCGTCCGCCTCTATCCTTCCCATGAAATCGCGCTGAATCAGGGAATGGGAAGATCGGCGTACTTATGTCCACAGAGTGGCTGCCTTCAGACGGCTCGTAAAAAAGATCGGCTCAGCCGGGTTCTAAAAGCTCCTGTTCCTGAGTCCCTTTATCAAGCGCTTACACAGCAGCTTGAGTCTCTACCCACTGTCAAGTGCCAGCGATTGGGCAATGATAGACTTGCGATAGAATAAAGGCAGAATCCTAGAAGCGAACTGTCGTCCAACACTCGCTATAATTGCGAAACTTAATAGACTAAAACAATCGAAACGCTAAGATGATCTCAAAATCGCTGATACAATCTATCCGTCTTTCATTCGTCTAGAATTCTAAAGTAGAGTGAAATTCTAATGGTATGAGATAGGCTAGTCTGTAGAAGGCTGCTTAGCTAAAATCTTCTGGGCGGCTTTCAAGTTAAGTTTCTTACGGGCTTCATTTGCGAAGCCACTGCCACCAACTGATCAAATCAGATGTCGTTTTAGTCAGAACAGAAGGCAACTTATGTGACAACACGTGGATCGAACGAGGGAAGAGTGGATGAACAACGGCAAAGTCAGAATTTACGAGCTATCGAAAGAATTGAATTTGGACAATCGAGATATTCTTGCTATTTGTGAACAACTAAATATCGCAGTCAAAAGCCATAGCAGCACCATCAACGAGACGGAAGCCGAGCGCATCCGATCTGCGGCAGAAAAATACGCTGCCAGCCATCCTGCTTCGACAAAGGCACCTCCTGCCCGTCAAGCCTCCCATTCCCCATCTGTCGATTCTAGAAAGAAAACGCCCTTGAATATTCAGAAGAAACAGCAAATTTTAGAAATTCGCCGTCCGATCACCCGCTCAGCCCCACCTGAGCAGGCTCCCGAATTGCGATCGCCTTCTACTCCTCAAGCTCCAGTGGCACAAGCTCCAAGTGCTCCTGCTAAACCCAGTGAGCCAAGCCGCCCACCTGCAGCCGCTAATCCGCCTGCGGCTGCTAATCCGCCTGCGGCTGCCAACCCACCCGTGGCCGCTAATCCGCCTGCCCCAACCCCGGCTCCAGTGGTGGAGCCTCAGCCCGCTGATGAAGCGCCTCTTCCAGTCGAGGAAGCGCCTCCAGTTGCCCCAGTTGCTGTTGAGCCTCAGCCCGTGGCTCCTCAACCCGCCCCAGAAGCCCGGAAGCAGCCTTTGGCCTCTCCTCCCCCTCGTCCGGCTCCCCCATCGCGACCGAGCTTGAATAGCAAGCCAATTCTGAAGCGCGATCGCCAGCCTGAAGCCATTGAGAGTGCTGAGGCTCCGCAGGAAGGACGCAATCAGCGGGATACCGCTAGACCTCAACGATCTGCGCCTCCAAATGGCAAACGTCCGGGTCAACCCGCAAAGCCTGCTGAAGGGGCAAGACCCCAGCAGGTAGTTGAATTGCGTCGTCCTAGACCGATGCAGGCAGGTAGTGAGGACATCCAAGATGGGATTTCTGTGATTCAGCCGATTCTGAAGGCAGATCGCCCAGTTAAGCCTCCCACCAGTCCCCAAGAGGCGGCTGAGCTTCAGCTTAATCGTCCGACCCCTCCTAAGCCTAAGCGCGGGAAGGTTTGGGAAGACGAAGAGGAAGAAAATCAAGAGTCAGCGAAGGCCCCTGCTAAAGGGAAGCGCCGTGCTCAGCCTCGAATTGATGAGGATGACGATGATCTCGACTTGCTGGATGAAGAAGATGCAAGCGGTGTGACTTCGACTCAGGTGAGCTTGTCGTTAGCGCGTCCTGCTAAGCCTAAAGGCTTGCCGGGTCAGCCAGCTAAGCCAGCTGCGATCGCGGCCCCAACCCAGCGCAAAAAGGGAGGAAGCAGCCTCCGCGATCGTCGCGATCGCCGTAACCAGGAAACTAAGGTTGAGCGGCCAGAGATCATTGAAGTCACAGGTGGTCTAACTGTGCAAGAGCTATCCAATCTGTTGGCAGTCTCTTCGACTGAAATCATCACGAAGCTCTTCATGAAAGGAACGGCGGCCACGATCACTCAGACCCTGGATGTCGAAACTATCGAAATGATTGCCGAAGAGTACGGCATTCTGGTCGAGAAGAGTGAGAAACAGGCTGCCGCTAAGAAAGTGACCGAGATGGTCAATGCTTCCGATCGCGAACTGCTTCAACGGCGTCCTCCGGTAGTCACGATCATGGGTCACGTTGACCATGGTAAAACAACCCTCCTTGACTCGATCCGTAAAACGAAAGTGGCGCAAGGTGAAGCAGGTGGCATCACTCAGCACATCGGAGCCTATCACGTGGATGTCGAGCACAACGGCAAACCAGAACAGGTTGTGTTCCTCGATACGCCGGGACACGAAGCCTTCACGGCTATGCGGGCACGCGGTACGCGAGTCACAGACGTTGCCATTCTGGTTGTAGCTGCTGATGATGGGGTTCAGCCTCAGACAATCGAGGCAATTAGTCACGCGAAGGCGGCAGAAGTGCCGATCATCGTGGCGATTAACAAAGTTGACAAAGAAGGCGCTCAGCCCGATCGCGTCAAGCAAGAACTCACAGAATACGGTTTGGTACCGGAAGAGTGGGGCGGTGAAACGATTATGGTTCCCGTTAGCGCGATTACAGGGGATAACCTTGATACGCTGCTCGACATGATCCTGCTGGTCTCTGAAGTCGAAGATCTCTATGCCAACGCTGACCGCGCTGCTAGAGGAACGGTCATCGAGGCTCACCTTGATAAGGCGAAAGGCCCGGTTGCCACCTTGCTGATTCAGAATGGAACTTTACGAGTCGGTGACATTTTGGTCGCTGGTTCATCGCTAGGTAAGGTACGGGCAATGGTTGACGATCGCGCTCAGCGCGTCCAAGCTGCCTCTCCTTCCTTTGCGGTAGAGGTTCTAGGTTTGGCTGACGTTCCAGCCGCCGGGGATGAATTTGAGGTCTTCCCAGACGAGAAACAGGCGAGGGCAGTCTCGTCGGCGAAAGCGGACGAACAGCGTCAGTCGCGGCTATTGGCAGCAATGTCGTCTCGCCGCGTCAGCTTGAATACGCTGTCTGCGAAGGCTCAAGAAGGCGAACTGAAAGAACTCAATCTCGTTCTCAAAGCGGACGTACAGGGTTCTGTCGAAGCAATTCTGGGATCGCTAAGGCAACTGCCGCAAAACGAGGTTCAAGTCCGAGTTCTGTACGCGGCTCCGGGTGAAGTCTCTGAAACGGATGTTGATCTGGCAGCGGCGAGTGATGCGGTCATTATTGGCTTCAACACAACGCTGGCAACAGGAGCACGTCAGGCGGCAGATCGAGCAGGGGTCGATGTGCGAGAGTACAACATTATCTACAACTTGCTCGATGATGTCCAAGGTGCGATGGAAGGTCTGCTAGAACCTGAACTGGTTGAAGAACCATTGGGTCAGGCTGAAGTTCGTGCCGTCTTCCCGGTAGGTCGCGGGGCGGTTGCAGGTTGCTATGTGCAGTCTGGTAAGCTGATTCGTAACTGCAAGGTGCGAGTGCATCGGGGTAATCAGATGCTTCACGACGGTAACTTGGATTCGCTTAAGCGGATGCGAGAAGATGCGCGTGAAGTCAATTCTGGTTATGAGTGTGGTATCGGTTTAGATAATTTCAACGACTGGAAGGAAGGCGATATTATCGAGGCTTACCGCATGGTGACGAAGCGTAGAACGCTAGCCAGATAGGTTGAATTCTATGACTTGTAGACCACAGTCTGTTGTCACTTGACGCAGGTTGTGGTCTACAAGCTTTTTTGGTAAAGAATTGCTGAACTAATTTTGAGTCAAATTGAACGCAAGCCTGCTGCAATTCGCCCGCGAAATTCTGAAGGATCGCATTTACCTGGATGGCTAAAATTGGTAGAGGTCATGTGCATGGATTTACGTGTCCAACGGGCAGCTTCGCTGTGCCAAAGGCAACGCTGATCTGATGCAAAACAATCCGTGGGATAAGCCTTGAGTCACCATCACGATCACATCTTGATTCATTGTTAGGTTTGGATTGGTGCGATCGCAATCGAAAGCCCAGTCTAGAAACTTTTCCATCACATAATTGGTGAAGCGTTCTCCCCGACGGGCAACCTGCTGTTCTTTAACCGTCGAGAATCCCATGCGCTGGAAAAATGGCTTTGCTGTAATGCTTACTTCAGCAAACAACCGATTTAACCCAATTTCTAACGCTTTTGCCTCAATTGCCTGGTAAATCTGATTGCCAACGCCGCACCGTTGATAGCTCTTGTGGACGTAAAAGCAGTCGATGTGACCATTCGCTTCTAACTCTCCGAAACCAATGATTGTGCCTGCTGCATCGGCCACAAAGGTATGTCGGGCAGAACAAATTTCAGCCCAGTTTCTAAAGTAAATGTCTTCTGGTGCCCATGCTTGGATCTGAGCATTCGAGTAGTCACGGATATTAATTTCACGCACTGTTTGATGGAATAACTGTGCGACTTGTTCAGCATCTTGCTTATGAAATAACCGTATCTCGAATACTTCATGCATGACTTCCCATCTCAGTGATTAGACTAGTGACGGTTGGCACGAACAGTTTGATTTCTCGCAAAAATCTTCGCGTAGTTACAGTCTACTTGTTGCCTTCACGACATTCTTGATTTCACGTTGCCCAAGAACAAATAGATTAAGCTGGACAACTTAATCTATTCGCTACGTCTTTGGTCTATTTCGTCCTCCGCGATCGCTACTCTTCAGCGTCATCGGTGGCACTACCATAGAGAATTGGAAGACTAACATTCGTGATGCGTTCTGTTTTGCCAAGTTTGACAATGCGATCGCTCTTGTCATCTTTCCGACTCACTGCAACCGCATCAACCTCAATTCGCGCTAGATGATTTTCATTTGTTAACAGAAATACCAGCGCTTCTGGTAGCACCGCAACAATGCCAGCGAGCATATCTGTCTTATTCTCAAACTGGAAGACTTGAGTACCCAGCTCTCCTGTATTGGCACGGCGCAGCGATCCGATCGCCATTTTTTTGGCGTAGCCCTGTTGCGACACCATCAGAAACGTATCGGCTTTCGTTGCGATCGCCCATCCAATGATTGTTTCTTTCTTTCCAACGCGCATCCCCATGTTGCCTTGCGCCGTGCGGCTGGCGATCGCAACTTGCTCATCCACAATTTCAAAGCGCAACACTCGCCCATTCGACGTTGCTAATACAACCTGCTCACCCAACTGCACTAAGCTAACGCCCAAAAGCTGGTCGTCTTCTTTGAGTTTGAGAACAGTCAGCCCGCGTCCGGTAAGGTCAGCAAACTCGGAGAGCGCTAAGCGTTTGATTCGTCCTTGCCCAGTGAGTAGTAAAACAGATTGCTCATCGAGGGTTTCTGGCAAAATGAATGCCCCTGCGATCGTGTCTGGAGCGCCTTGCGCAGCAGCGGGTAAGAGCGTGACTAAGGGAGTTCCTTTCGATTTGCCCGTGGCTTGTGGAATATCACGTACTTTGACTGGATAGGCTTTACCACTGCGCGTAAACACGACCAGCGTTTCTTTAGTCGTGGTAAATTGCGTTTGCGCGGCGAAATCGTCTCCGTCTTCTAGCCCGGCAGTCGCTGTATCATCATTTCGATTGCGATTTTGGCGCTCGTAAGATTTGGGCGTCATCCGCCGCACGTATCCCCGTTGGGTCATTTCGACAACGGTTTCTTGAACGTCTTCCTCGAAGTCAAATGACAGCGTGAATGGCGACAAGGTGGCAGCCGATTGGGGAGCGGATGTCGCGGATGATGATTGATCGTCACTGTTTCGTTCTTCGACCGTGAGGATGCGCGTGCGGCGATCGTCGCCATATTGTTTTTTGAGCGATCGCAGGTCTTTCTTCAGAGCTTTGAGCAGTTCGCGGCGATCTTTAAGCAGTTTGTTTAATTCCGCCATCTTTGTCGCGAGTTCATCCCGCTCGGTTTGCAAGCTTTGATGCTCTAGGGCAGTCAGTCGTCGCAATGGCATTGAGAGAATGGCATCGGCTTGGCGATCGCTGAGATCCAATTGCTCTTGTAGCTGGAGTTTTGCGGTGCTGCCATCCGGGGCATGGCGCAGAATGTCGATTACCTCGTCCAGATTTGAAAGTGCCGTTAAGCGACCTTCGACAATGTGAAGCTGATGCTCCGCTTGCTCAAATTCGTGACGATATTGCCGAGTGAGCGTAACTTCCCGAAAGTCGAGGAAGCCTTGCAGCAACTCCCGCAACGTCATTTGCTTTGGCTGACCGTTTTCGATGGCTAGCAGAATGACGCCGAAATTGCTTTGCAAAGCCGTTTGACGGTAGAGATAGTTGAGAATTTTGTGAGGATTAACATCCCGACGCAGTTCGATCACAACGCGGATGCCATCGCGATCGCTCTCATCGCGAATGTCGCCAATCCCTTCGAGCTTGCCTTGATTGACCAAGTCTGCAATTTTCTCGATCAGACTGGCTTTATTGACCTGGTAGGGCAATTCTGTGATGATAATCGCCGTTCTCCGGTGTTTGCCGCGCCCGACGTTCACTTCTTCAATGTTAGTGACGCCGCGCACCGGCACGCTCCCCCGACCCGTGAGATAGGCTTCTCGAATACCACTCGTTTCGATGATTTCTCCGCCTGTCGGAAAGTCAGGACCGGGAATCAACGCTAGCAAATCGTCATCACTAATGGTTGGACGGTCGATCAGCGCCACTAAGCCGTCTACCACTTCGTTCAAATTGTGAGGCGGAATGTTTGTCGCCATACCGACCGCAATTCCTGAGCTTCCATTGAGCAGCAGGAACGGCAGTTGAGCCGGAAGCACCGTCGGCTCTTGCTGAGAATTATCAAAGTTGCCAACAAAATCAACCGTCGCTTCTCCAATGTCCGTCAGCAGTCCTTCGTTCCCGATCGCTGCTAAGCGCGTCTCGGTATACCGCATCGCCGCAGGCGGATCGTTATCGACAGAGCCAAAGTTACCATGACCTGCGAGCAGCGGATAGCGACTGGAGAAGTCTTGCACCAGCCGTACCAAGGCGTCATACACAGATTGATCGCCGTGGGGATGATATTTGCCCAACACGTCACCAACCACGCGGGCACACTTACGGTAGGGGCGGTCTGGGGTTAATCCTAGCTCGTGCATGGCATACAAAATGCGGCGATGGACGGGTTTTAATCCATCGCGCACGTCGGGTAACGCGCGACCGACGATCACGCTCATGGCGTATTCCAAATATGATTGCTGCATCTCCGTATGTAGGGCAGTCGTGATAACCTGTCCTGTTGGGAGAATATTTAATTGTTTCGCCATGAGTCCTGTCCCTTCGTTCCGAGCTTTAGAATACGGTGCTGCAACTTCAGTGTAGTCATACTTATCCGGATTGCGTCCCTTAAGCGGTGATATCCGTTATAGGCTGAGAGCGCTTATTTTGCCTCATCAGTTGTTTTAGTGGTTTGTTTGAGAATGTTGCCTGAAATATCGTGGTCTTGAAATTGTGTATCGCCCATAGAGGCTCACCTCATGAAAACGGTTCTGATTGTAGAAGACGATTTGATCAATGCGCGAGTATTCTCGAAAATTTTGACGAAGCGGGGCGGTTTAGCGGTCAAGCATACCGAAAATGGGGATGAAGTGATCCAAATTGCTCAATCCGGTGAAGCGGACATTATTTTGATGGATGTCTCCCTCGCTCGGAGTGCCTATCAAGGAAAATCGGTGAATGGTATTCAGCTGACTCAACTGCTGAAGGGCGATCCGCAAACGGCTGATTTGCCCATTATTTTGGTAACAGCCCATGCAATGGAGGGCGATCGCGAGAATTTCCTTCAGCAAAGCGGGGCAGATGACTACATTTCAAAACCAGTGGTCGATCATCAGGCGTTTGTCGATCAGATTGTGGCGTTGCTGCCAGCAGAATAAGGTTGGGCATAAGATGCAGGGGCTAAAGTAGAACATACATTGGTACTACTTTAAGCGTTTTTTGGCAAAATCGCAGAAGATTATCTAGGGTGGCAAGATAATTGAGGATTGCGGGCGGTGGCAGTTTGACTTACGGCTGAGCCAGTCGCGATCGCGCTTAGTACGCTGTTGAATCAACTGCAATTGCCAGTAAATGTTAATCCATTGTTTCTGGTGCAGAAAAATCGAGCGCGATGCAATGCAGCTCCTTTTGGATGTCCTGACATTAGACTAAGCAAGGCTGCAATGACTTCTGCACGTTACTTCTTCAATGGACAGACCAGAATAGTAGAATGACCAAATTGAGGAACGAGATTGTCAAGGCCCGATGAATTAGCTTATGAAATTTCAGCGTACTTCTTTAATTCTGGTCTTTCTAGCGATCGCGCTCGGTGGATTTGTTTACTATCAAGAGTTCAGACAGCCCAAGACAGAAGAAGCTCAGTCCACATCAAAGCCTATTTTTAACTTCAAAGAGGCAGATGTAACTAGCTTTACGGTAAAAACCTCGAAGCAACCTACGCTGGCATTTGAGCGGAAACCGGGAGTCGTGCCTTCGGTTTGGCAGATGACTGCCCCACAACCAACGCAAGCCGATGATGGCGCAGTGGCATTTCTGCTGAATTTATTAGCAACGGGGCGCAGCGATCGCACTCTCACCATTCCAACCACACGCAAATCGGAATTTGGATTGGATCGACCCTCTGCCACAGTTGAAGTCAAACTGGCCAATCAGCAGGTTCATCAATTCGTTCTTGGTAAACCAAACTTCAATCGCAACTTTTTGTATGCTTTAGCCGATCCCCCAGCTAATACTCCAGCTAATACTAATGGAGAGTTAGCTGTGTTGCTGGTGCCGATCGATTTTCAAAACGCTGTCGATCGTCCATTGGATGAATGGAAGAAAGAAAAGCCGAAGAAAGATTCTAAGGCAACGTCTAGCCCTTCCCCCAGCAGTCCTACTTCGTCGTCTAGCCCTTCCCCTGCCAGTAGCCCTGCTCCTTCTCCATCGCCTTCAGCAAGTAGTTCTCCCATTCCATCGCCAACGCCTCAAACTAGCGTTAGTCCTACCCCGTCATCGCCCCCTGCACCTCAAACTAGCGTTAGTCCTACTCCGTCGTCATCTCCTGCGCCCTCTCAATAAGTTCAATGAGTACTCCAACGGCTACCCTGCTCATTTCCTGTCCTGACCAAAAAGGCTTAGTCGCTAAGATTGCCAACTTTATTTACTCGAATGGTGGCAACATCATTCACGCTGACCAACACACCGACTTTTCAGCAGGGCTATTTCTCAATCGAATTGAGTGGCAGTTGGAAGGGTTTCAGTTGCCCCGTGAGGTGATTGAGCCTGCATTTCGAGCCATTGCGTCTCCCCTCAACGCCACCTGGCAACTTCACTTTTCGGATACGACGCCTCGAATTGCGATTTGGGTGAGCAAACAAGATCACTGTTTATTTGACTTGCTCTGGCGTCAGCAGTCGGGAGAGTTGCGGGCAGAAGTGCCATTGATTGTCAGCAACCATGAGAAGTTGGGCGCGGTTGCTTCGCAATTCCCTCTTAGGGAAACCGCAGCCCAATTTGGCATCGATTTTCATCATGTTTCCATCACAAAAGAAACAAAAGCTCAACAAGAAGCAAAACAGCTAGAACTCTTGCAGCAATACAACATCGACTTAGTTGTGTTAGCGAAATATATGCAAGTGCTGAGTTCAGATTTCATTGCAAAATTTCCGACGGTGATTAATATTCACCATTCATTTCTACCTGCCTTTGCGGGTGCAAATCCTTACGAGCGAGCATTTGAGCGGGGCGTCAAGATTATTGGTGCAACTGCGCATTACACAACCGAGAACCTAGATGAAGGTCCCATCATTGAGCAAGATGTCGTTCGCGTCAGTCATCGCGATAACACCGCCGACTTAATTCGTAAAGGAAAAGATTTGGAGCGAGTCGTTTTAGCGAGAGCAGTCCGATTGCATCTGCAAAATCGTGTGCTGGTGTACGGAAATCGTACCGTTGTCTTTGGGTGAAGTCTGTCTGAAGAGGTAAGCGCTTCGGTGACGCATCTCGTTACTACAGAGGCAAGGCTCTCTATTGTTTAGGTAACTCCGATGACCACCTCCTCCAGTCCGACTCCGACCGAAACCACTGTCATTAATGGTTCCATGCAAGCGGCAGTCATAGAGCAATATGGATCGCCCGACGTGTTTGAGATCAGAAACATTGCGCCGCCTCAAGTCAAAGCCGATCAAGTCCTGATTCGAGTTTATGCATCCAGCGTGAATCCTATCGATTGGAAAATTCGGAAAGGAATGCTCAAACTGCTACCTGGGCAGAAGTTTCCAATGGTCTTAGGGTTTGACATTGCTGGAGAAGTGGTTGCAACTGGCGTTCAGGTCACACATCTCAACGTCGGGGATGCCGTCTATGCCTACTCCAATCAGTTTCCTGGCGGTGCTTATGCCGATTATGCGGCAGTTTCGGAGAAAGTAACGGCTGCTAAGCCGGAGAATTTGTCTTATCCAGAAGCGGCTTCCATTCCACTGGCTGCAACAACGGCACTACAGGCCTTACGAGATGCAGGAAAGCTCAATGCTGGACAACGAGTGCTGATCAACGGGGCGTCTGGCGGCGTTGGCATTTTTGCCGTGCAGATCGCAAAGCTCTTTGGGGCAGAAGTCACGGCAGTTTGCAGTACACAAAACATTGATCTCGTGAACCGCTTTTCGCCCGATCGCGTCATTGACTACAAGCAAACTGACTTCACTCAAGAAGCCGCATCTTATGATTTGGTCTTCGATGTCGTTGGTTCAAAGCCCTACTCCGACTGCAAGCGCATTCTCACCGGCACGGGAATTTACGTCACTACGCAACCCGACCCTAAAAACTACCTCCAAGGATTGCTAACTAGCGTCCTGCCTGGTCAAACCGCCAAAGTCATTCTTGCTAAGGCCAATCGCGTTGACCTTATCTACCTCAAAGAACAAATTGAAACGGGCAAGATTCGACCCATTATCGATCGAACTTACCCGCTTTCTGAAATTGCTGCTGCCCATGCCTATAGCGAGGAGGGTCATGTAGTCGGCAAAATTGCCATTACGATGGTCTAACCCTCTGACTCAAAATAATGAGGTGTGAAGTTGCCGTGCAATCCATAGGGAACGTGATGCTTGAAGTGCAGCCGCGCGATCGCACCCTGCTCCACGTTCTTCGCATCCAGAATGACCACCGAGGAGCGATCGCGCTTGCTATCGTATGCGATCGCTAGCAACCAACCGTCATCTTCATCACCCTGCACCTGGGTATATAGCCCAGACTCATTAGGGCGATCGCGCGGCACAAACACAGGTTCACTAACATATCCATCCGGTGCAAAGCTGGCGAACGATCGCTCTCCCGACTCCACATCTACTTTCAGAATGGCTTGATGCGGTGCATTCCCACTCGAGGTATGAGCGGCTGCCATATAGATATAACGGTGCTTCCGTCCAGCTACACCTGGATGCACGAACGGAAACTCACAGCAGCGTTCCTCTAATAGTTCGCGCTTGACCGTTTGATCTGCCAAATTGAGGTTAAATCGCCACAATTGACCGGGCGCTAACGCCTCGAAATCCGTTCGCCGGTAATCTGAGCCAGGTTCAACAGACGGTAAGTTCTCGTAGCACACCGAATCGAGAATGATCTCTCCATCTTGTTCGTAAGCATTTGCATGGTGAAACACAAATCCTGACTGCGTTTCAAGAATTTTGGCGGTGGGCCGACCAGAAGACGTATCACGAGGAATAAGAATGATGCGCGTCGGCTTGTCAGGGCGAAACTTGATGCATTCCCCTGCGGACTTCATGCCTGCTAAGAACGGAATCGGATTAAAATCGACTGGATTTTGGAAAAAGATACAGTAGTTCGGCGTGATCGCGAAGTCGTGAATAAACGCGAAGCCTGGAACGGGATGATCGTGCTGTCGTACAATCTTGCCACTTACATCGAGTTCGTAAATCGCGATCGTAAACGATAACCCTGCTTTGATCGAAAAGTTGACTAAGCACGGTTTGCCATCATCAAACTGGCTCACCGGATCAATCCACGGGTGAGCGGCAAACGGTGCGCCTTTCGACAGCACACCATCAAAGTATTCCTGTCCCAACGTTTCTAACGTTTGTGGATCAAGGCGATGAGGTTCTGCGGCTTCCCAAAGCGCCAAAAGCTTTCCGCCCCAATACAGAACTTGAGTATTTGCGATGTTTTTAGTTCGAGTATCAAAAGCATTCGCCAGCCAACCTCCGGGCTTCTGCGTACCAAATACGCCCCGATATAAAATCTTGCCCGCTTTCTGCTCTGCCAAATAGCCTTCCGTTTTGACAAACCGATTGCGGAAATGAGCGCGTCCATCTTTGAATGCGATCGCGCAAATCATCCCATCGCCATCAAACGGGTGCTGAAGCTGCTGCCCATTCACATCGAGCAATCCAGGACCATTGCGAAACAGCGTCCCTTCCAACGCTTGAGGAATCTCACCCTCTATTTCATCAATCCAGTATTCATATTCTTGATGAAGCGATCGATATCCCTTTTGCCATTCCTCAGTGTTATATGACGTAATCGGGACAGTAGAAGCGTGTTCAAACAGTTGCATATCGTCTGAATATCTAAAGTTGAATTGTGCGGTTCAAGCGGTTGTCTTCACCCGCCAAAGAACAGTTTCATTCTGGCTTCTCAACAGGTTCAGGCTGTTTAGAAGTCCAAGCTGAGACCAAATTCGGCAAGAAAGATTGTCCAATCGGTTTTGCAGGATCAGATTCTAGAGCAGGCGCAGGCTGTTCAACTGACGTTGCTTCAACCGTACTAGGCAGCCAACCCAACAATGGAAATGGCAGCAGCGTTGTGATATTCGTAATGACTACGAGCAGCCAGAGCTTATCGAAATTAGTGTCGGTCACTCCTAACCAGTGCGTTAGCAGCGCCCCAAATTCGTAAGAAACTAACCCTGCCAGGTTTACAACTGACATTAGCAACGCGAACAGGGTTGCCTCCACTCCCGGTGGGCATAATCTCGCGGCTAGAACCAGCACTGGCATAAAGGCAATCTGTCCCATGACAGTGAGAATCAAACTGTCACCTAAACTGAACCAGCGATCGTCAATTCCCAGCGTCCGGTTGGCGTGAGTCACGAGTAGCAGCATCGACATTCCTAGCACCGACGACAGCACAATTGACCATCCAAAAATTGTGCGAAAGGGGACGGTTTTCAAAAACCGTTGGAACACCCAAATGCCGAGGAGCGAAGCAATACTAGTCACCAATCGGACTCGACCCAAAAACTCTGGCTCGAACCCCAATTCATTTGTAGAAAAATAGAAGAAGGCAGACTCAGCGGTTGGAGTGGCTTGCCAAAGAAATAGAAAAGCAGTGGGCATCCAAATCGTTTTTTGAGACACCGCTTGCCTCAGTTGCCCTAACTGATGCCGTACCACCGACCAATCTGACTTCGTAGTCACTGGAGTTTCAGCAATGAACCAAGCTACACCAGAAATAATGAGCGGAAAGGTCGCTGTGATTAGAAAAATAGTGCGAGTATCAAAAACGTGCAGCAATAGGCCACTAAAGTAAGCGGTAATCAGTCCGCCTAGAGCAGAAGCGCCCCAAGACAGAGACTGTAGCGATCCTGCTCCGCTCACCGATTCATGTCTAGCACGCTCTACAACGATCGAATCGACAATGACATCACTAACGGCAACCGAAAGAGAACCCAGCGAGATCGCTGCCGTTGCTGCCCAAGGAGAGTGAACAAGCGTTGCCATTATCACCCAGGACGACGTACCCAAAATCCCAGATAGTATTAGGTAAGGCCGTCTGCGATATCCAAATATGGGTAGCCCATCAGAGATAAATCCAAACAGGGGTTTTATCATCCACGGAATCGCTACAATGCCCAACAGAGCGGATACTTCAGCAGGACTCAGAGCCAGTTCATCTTTGAGGAAGAAACTGACCGCTAATCGCGCTAATCCTAAAATGCCTTGGACAAAATAGACTAGCAAAATAGCGATTAACTCAGTCGTTGGCTCGTGACCAAAGAAAATTTTCTCCGTCACAGATGCCTTAATCTTCGCTAAACCAGAGTCAGAAACAATCATTGACAATTCGTTACAAATATCAATCAATCGTTCCTATGATAGCTCCATATCGAGTTTTCAAAATCTTTAGACCCTAAAGTCAGCATTTCGGAACATATTTATCAAGTGATCTTTCGTTGAATTAGCTGTAAGAACCGTTAGTTTCTCCAGGTTTGCAGCCGCTCAATACGTTTTTCAAGTTTCTAAACTGCAACCTTTAAGCAGAGAAACATATTGCTTTACACTTTGACACTTTTCGTAATATTGTTTAATATAACGATAGCCAATGCACCCCAGAGTATTACTACCATGCAAGATACACAAAGAATCACTGCTCCTGCTGCTGTAGAAGATCGTAACGCTTGGAAGTTTGGCTTTACTCCCCAAGCAGAATTGTGGAATGGACGTTTCGCTATGATTGGTTTTGTTGCTGCTTTATTCACCGAATTCTTTTCCGGTGAAGGCGTCCTACGTTTTTTAGGTCTGATGTAATTGAGTTTCTCCTCTAAATTTTTGGTTAACCTTAAAAGCTAGTCTTGCGGATGCTTCACAGCGAAGCGTCCAATTTTTTATGGAGTTGAGGGAAAAAAAGCGTACTTTATTCAGCAATTGACTTCTAGTTAACAGGAAATTGCTAATAAAAAACCCGATGGAGTTAAAACCATCGGGTAGAGAGATCAAGATGAATTGAAATTAGCGAATGTACTCTTTCAGAACACTGTTGCGATTTGGATGACGCAACTTGCGGAGTGCCTTCGCTTCAATTTGACGAATGCGCTCACGAGTGACATTAAAGATCTGCCCGATTTCTTCTAGAGTCTTCATACGTCCGTCGTCTAAACCATAGCGCAGTCTGAGAACATCCTTCTCACGGGGGCTAAGGGTTGCCAGAACTCCTTCTAAGTCTTCCCGCAGCAAGTTCTTAGATACCTGATCTTCAGGAGTTTCGCCATCCGACTCGATAAAATCGCCCAAGCGAGAATCTTCTTCCTTACCGATCGGTGTTTCTAACGAAATTGGCAACTGAGCAGACTTGGCAATGAACCGCAGTTTTTCGATCGTCATTTCCATCCGAGTCGCAATTTCTTCTTCCGTTGGCTTGCGCCCCATTTCTTGCGACAACAGCTTGGTCGTCTTTTTAATGCGAGAGATGGTTTCGTACAAGTGAACCGGAAGACGAATGGTACGGGACTGATCCGCGATTGCACGAGTGATTGCTTGACGAATCCACCACGTTGCGTAGGTTGAAAACTTGTAGCCTTTTTCGTGATCAAACTTTTCAGCCGCCCGAATCAGACCCAAGCTGCCTTCCTGAATCAGATCTTGAAACGACAGGCCCCGGTTCATGTATTTCTTAGCGATCGACACCACGAGCCGGAGGTTCGACTGCACCATCTTATCTTTGGCGCGGCGACCCAAGTGCAAGCGATAGCGAAACTGAGGCAAGGGCATCTTCACTTCTTCTGCCCATTCCGCATCAGACGGAATGCGGTCTAGCTTCTCGGTCATTTTGACCAGGATGCGCTCTAGCTCTAGCAAATCAGCAATTTTACGAGCAAGTTCGATTTCTTCATCTGCTCTCAGGAGCCGAATTCGACCAATCTCTTGAAGGTAAAGCCGAATCGAGTCTTCGGTATAATGCTTTTTCTTGGCTTGTGTTCGGCGACGGGTAGCCCGAGCCTTGCCTGACTTGCCCTCTTCTTCGACGCCATCAGAATCCTCTTGATCCTCATCGATGTCGTCGTATCCTCCCCCCAAATCACTCTCAAACGCATCTTCTGCAGGAGTGCTATCGAGTGCTTCAAGTAGTACGTCGTTGGCTTGGGTCATGCCGCGTTCCTCATGCTCCTTAAGTAGTCAAAAAGTAGTCGAAAAAATGTGGCAGCGGAAACAGTATCTAGTGGAGTATCTGGTTAGTCCAACTATTACCTCAACCTTAAGTGAGTCAGCAATCAAGCGACTCAAGGGCGAGTATTGAGGTCATTTCGTGGTTTGCCTGCATTGCCTACAAGTAGAACTATGCACCACAAAACCTGACATTCATCATATTGATGGGAGTTGTGCAAGCAAATGGGGCATCCTGCTTCCCTGGAAATATACCGTTGGGCAGATGTCCCAATGCACAAATCTTAATTGATAAATGTTGTAATGTCTCCCCGATTGTAGCCTTTCTCACAAAAGTTGCACCTATTTTATGAACCTTTATCTCTGAGGCTGAAAAGTAATGCCGATAGAACCACGCATTTGCAGCGTAAACCTCGATCAAATCACTATCCGGGCTTCTTTACAAAAAGTCATCAAGTAAAGACATGACTCCGCAATATTGGGATTACAGCAGTGATGTGAGAACGAAAGAGAAGCACTTTTATCAAAGCAAACAACCATTTCGCAAGCCAAATCAGGAATAGCTGAAACAGAATTCATAGTTACATCCTGCTTGATAGCATCTCCAAAAGCATTTTCGATGGTTTCGGAATCCTGAATTACGGCTCTATGATGATACGGTAGCCCAAATTTAGGGGATCAGACTAGGGAAAATATTAAGTTAGATGATAATGTCGGAAGACCCAAAACAAACCGGGGGCAATGGCAAAACCGCTTTGCATCTCCTAAGTTGAATAGGCTTTGAGAAGACCTACCCCTCATCCGAAAGTATACAAGCTGCAACAGGGTGGATTGTTAAGAAATTAGAATGTTTTATGGTTTCAGAAGTACATTATTAAAAGGGCTTAATTAGCAGTCGTACTAACTGCTTAAAAAGAATTACTAAAAGCATCACTAAAGGTGAGGCAATGCTGACCAAACCTGATCAATAGTAGAAAAACGATAGCCTTTCTGTAGAAGTTCAGGAACGAGACGATCAACCGTTTCTGCAACGTCTTCGCCACCGTCAGCACCATCATGAAGAACGATAATGGAGCCGTTTTGAACCTGGTTTAAGACTCGCTGCACCACAATTGACGAACCAGGACGCGCCCAGTCCTCAGGAATAATGCTCCACATCACAGTGCGGTAGTTCCAGCGTTGCAGGTAGCTTAGAGTTTGGGGAGCGAACAGACCATAGGGAGGACGAACATCTATCAAGGTTTCAGGGTTGATTTGACACGTCTTAGCGATCGCAGTTTTTGTAAGATTTAGGGTTGCTTTAAGCTCGGTTGCGGTCAAACCAGTGAAGGCTTGATGATCATAGCCGTGTAATCCAATCCAATGACCGCGCTGGTAAACCTGGCGAGCTAGATCGGGGTGGTCTTCAACACAAGCCCCTAACCAAAAGAACGTGGCAGAAATCTTGTGATAGTCAAGGACATCTAGTAACAGGGGCGTGTACTGCGGGTGAGGTCCATCATCAAACGTAAGCGCGATCGCAGGGCTATCGTCACGACCTGACCAAAGGCACTGAGGAAACGTAGGCTTTAGAAGACGATGCAAGAAAGGATAAATCGGAGCAAAGGACATTTACTAAAACTGTACTAGAACTGGCAAATGACACGAATTCAATAAAATGTTAATTTAGCGAAATAGAGATTAAGAGGCTAAGCACTGTTGGCGTGCGGAAGCAGACTGAACTAGAGAAGAGAGAATATCACTACTGAGCGGTTTAACCAGGAAGCCATCAAAACCAGGATTTTGGTCTTGATACAACCAGCGCGGCATATGACAGTCTGTTAAAACAACAAGTGTAATACTCTCTGAATCTGCGATCGCTCTCAGTCGTTGCAAAGGCAACTCAGACCAGTCATTGCCGTACAGAATGACGAGGCAAGGAGGAGCCTGCCTTACTGTAGTAACAGCGTGTTCGATCGAGTTTGCGATTTGCACACGAAACTTTAGCCGTCCTAGAAGTGATTCTAGTCCGTATAACTCATCGCGCCGTTGTGATAACAGCAGAACGTAGTTGGATTCAAATATCATAGTGAACCTTAGCAAGTTACTTGTTAATATAGCGACCGCAAAAGGCTGTTTTTTAGAGCAAATATCGCTATAAATGCTTCACTGATTGCTTCTTCAGGCTTCTTTTGCATTTAAGTGCTTCCACTTTTCTTAGGGTTTGAATCAAAATGGCTTTTTGCTTTGAATGTTTGGAACAAATCACAAATCCTTTAATGCTTCGCAGAAGATTTGTAAGATTTTAAGAACATCTTTAGAAATAGCCAAAACTAGGCTAGAAGAGGATTTGAAAAAGTTGTAGAAAGATTAACTGTTGTTGAAGTACTTACTCTCATTATTAAAAATTACTTCATTTTTAATACTTTTATCAGCCAAAACTAAAGGCGAAATGAGCATCCTTCTCTAGCAAAAATAGAGATAGATTTTCTTTAGAATTGAAAGGAAATTTGTGAAGTAGCCTTGAGTGATCGCTTTAATGTTCTGTGCATGAAATCATAGATTATTTCATTGACAATTTAACGAGATCATTAAGACGACTTCAAAGAATAGAATGCTCTACCTTGAGGAGTGGCTAATTTAGGCTGTCCTGCTTCAATTAGAGCGCGATCGCGAATTCGGCACGAATCACAGACGCCGCAAGGTTGCTCTCCGCCCTGATAGCATGACCAAGTTAGCGAGATCGGCACGTCAAGGCGCAAGGCGCGATGCACGATATCAACTTTAGAATCCATCACAAGTGGAGCAACGAGTTTTGGCGCTCTGCCTTCGATTCCCGCCTTCGAGGAAACGCTGGCCAAGGCTTGAAATGCCTCTAAAAATTCGGGTCGGCAATCGGGGTAGCCAGAATAATCGACGGCGTTGATGCCTAGATAGATGGCATCGGCTCCTTTGGCTTCGGCAAGGGAGAGAGCGATCGCAATAAATACGGTATTTCTCCCTGGTACATAGGTAATAGGAATTTCAGTAGGATTGACGCCCTCAGTTGGCACGGTTAACGCTTCGTCTGTTAAGGCAGAACCACCCCACTGAGCCAAATTCACATCGACAGTGAAATGCTCTTGAATCCCCAAATGGCTAGCGACTTGTTTAGCCGCAAGGAGTTCGCGATCGTGCCGTTGCCCGTAGCGAAACGAGATCGCAATCACCTCACATCCGTCTGCGATCGCTTGAGCCGCCGAGGTTGCAGAGTCTAAACCGCCAGATAAAAGAACGATTGCTTTAGGAGCCATAAACAAATAGGAAACGCCTTTCTGATATTCTCATCGTTTCACCGCTTTCCAATTGCTGTTTCCTTTACCGTCGAGCAAGGTTTGGTGTACGCCCAACTAATCCGCTCATGAGACGGAAGGTTAGCGATTTGATGGGTTGGACGGTTCCAAGTATCCAAAGCGCGATCCGACGGAGAAAGACAACAGGTGCGATTTGAGTAGAAAACGTTCGATTTAGCACGTCAGTCACGCTCAAAATAATGAGATTCTCCCACTGACGCCATCGCTCGTAGCGCTTGAGAACTTTAATGCTAGAAATGTCTTCGTTGCGATCGCGCGCTGTTTGCAAGACTTGCGCTAATGCTGCTGCATCTCGAATGCCCATATTAATGCCTTGTCCACCGAGGGGATGGCAGCAGTGAGCCGCGTCCCCAATCAAGGCTAATCGCGAGGCAACATAGCGACTGCTGTGGAGCAATTGCACGGGGAAGACGTAGCGATCGCCTTCCAGCTTGGGGTCGCTCAAGTGCGCTCCATAGCGTTGAATGAACCGTTCTGTAAATTCATTGTCGCTGAGAGCCAGCATTGCTTCGGCTTCGGTTTTCGGCACTGTCCACACGATGCGGCAGCGATTGTTAGGAAGCGGCAAAATTCCCGATGGTCCGCCTTCCCAAAACCATTCATAGGCAGTGTTGTTATGAGGTGCGCCGAGTTGAAAGGTGGCAACGACGCAGGCTTGCCAGTATTTCCAACCGTAGGTGCGGATGTTCGCTTGCTGGCGAAGCGGCGATCGCGACCCGTCAGCCGCAATGACTAACCGAGTCTGAATAGAATGAATCTGATCAGAAATGGCAACGTCTAAAATGACATCTTCTGCCCGAAATTCTGTCTTCAAAACCTTGGCAGGACAAAGATGCAGGACGTTTGAGCAGGTTTCAAGACTCTCTTGTAATGCGGTCAGTAACACTCGATGTTCGGCAACGTAGCCTAGCGTTTGTGTGCCAATGTCGGTTGGCGCAAACTTGACAACGCTGGGATGGTTAGCGTCGGACAGGCGGACGGTCTTGTAGGTTTCAATCTGCGGACGAATGGTTTCCCAGACGCCAAGCCCTTGTAGAATCTGGCTTGAGAGTAACGAGATGGAATACGCTTGGGCTTTGGCAACTGCCTGAGATTGGGTTTCTGCTTCGATCAGAGCAATTTTTAAGTTTGAATCTTTCAGCGCACAAGCAAAAAGGGTTCCGACGATGCCACCGCCTACGATCGCAATGTCAAAGTCATCGCGATCGCAGTGGCTGACCGATTGGCTTGCGACTAGTTGCTCTAACGCCATTTTTCTAAACTAACGATACGAAACTTTACACCTATTCTCTCTCAAACCTTAAAACCTATCAACTATGAGCGCTTCTGAATGATGAGTTGTGCTGCTTCAGTTGTCGGTTAAAGCGCAATGTTAGGCTTCTCTATAGTTACTGAGGAATGAAGTTAAACAGCCGCAGACATGAGTTCTTCTGCCATATCAAAGTTAGCCGTAGCAGTCTGTACGTCATCGAGATCATCTAGAGCGTCCATTAGTTTGAGCAGCGATCGCGCCTGATCAGAATCGGTAACGTCTACTGTCGTTTGAGGGAGCCACCGTAACTCAGCCTGAGTCACCGTGTAGCCCTTGTCCTGAAGAGTTTGGCTCAGCATTTCTAAGTTCTCGACTTCGGTAAAGACTTCTGCAATTTTTCCAGTTTCGGTGTGGCTCAATTCATATGTGTCTGCGCCCGCTTCGAGACACGCTTCAAGCAGTGCCTCTTCATCAATTTCGGTTTGAGCCGAACGGCCTCGTCCGCGTCCGGTGTCATTGGCAATAAATGAGATTTCGGCAACGCCTTTTTGCTCAAACATCCAGCTTACACACCCCGTTTCACCCAAGTTTCCGCCGTTTTTGCTGAAGGCTTCTCTCAGCGTTGCTGCCGTCCGGTTGCGATTGTCGGTGAGCGCTTCAATTAGAACAGCAACACCCCCTGAGCCATACCCTTCGTAACGAATGGCTTCGAGCGTGTCGTTTCCTCCAAAACTGCCTGCGCCTTTTGCGATCGCGCGCTCAATGTTGTCGTTGGGAATGCCAGCCGCTTTTGCCTTCTCGATCGCTGTTCTCAGTTGAAAATTGCCCGTCGGATCAGGAACACCACTGCGAGCAGCAACGATAATTTCCCGCGAAATTTTGGTAAATACTTTTCCTTTAACCGCGTCAACTCTGGCTTTCTGACGCTTGATGTTTGCCCACTTGCTGTGTCCTGCCATATCTGAAGCCGATCAAAATTACACCAAAGCTCGATATATAGGATATCCAAAGTTGGGCAAATTGTGGTCGATTAGCTTTTGCCGCCAGTAAATGTGACGCCTTGAATAAAGTAGCGGTTGAAAAATGCGTAAATCGCCAGTGCAGGCAGTGTAAAGACCATTGAGGCGGCCATGATGTAGTTCCAGTAGGTAATGTATTGTCCTTTAAAGGCATTCAAGCCAATGGGTAGGGTAAACATGGTTGGATCTGACATGACAACCAGTGGCAGTAAAAATTCATTCCAAGATCCCATAAAGATAAAAATGGTCTGCGCCGCTAAAGCGGGTTTGGCCAGTGGAAGCACCACCTGAAAAAACGTTTCAAATCGATTTAACCCATCTAATGCAGCCGCTTCCTCTAATTCTTTTGGAAAGTTGAGAAAAAATTGTCGCATCATGAAGATGAACGTGGCGTTGACGACGGTTGGAACGACCAGCCCTTGGTAAGAATTGAGCCAGCCTAACGATTTTAGGATCAAAAACTTGGGTAGTAACGTGATTTGCGCCGGGACAACAAGAACCGCCAGAATCAAGAAAAACAGAAAGCGATTTCCGGGAAACTGAACTCTAGCCAAGGCATAGCCTGCCATTGAGTTAAACAACAAGTTGAACAACGTCACGATGAGCGCCACGATCGCGCTATTAAATAACCACCGTCCAAACAATGGCTCTTGCAAGAAAATTTGCTTGTAGTTGTCAAACGTGAACGTTTGAGGAACGAAATTAGAGCCACCAGATGAAATTTCTGCCAACGATTTGAATGACGCCGATAATGCCCATGTAAATGGAATGAATGTTATGACGGCGTATAAAATCAATCCAATATAGAGCAAGCCGATCGGCCAGTGAAGAGATTTTTTCATAATGTTAATCTAAACTTTCTTCTCCAAAGAACTGACGTTGCACTAAAGTAGCCGTCATAATCACAAAGGCAAGCATCAAGGTTAATGCTAGGGCATATCCCATATCTAAATTTTTGAACGCATATTGATAGATGAGAAGCACAATAGTAAGAGTGGCGTTGTTGGGGCCGCCGGAACCATTGGAGAAAATATAAGATTGGTCAAATAATTGAAACGTTCCAATCAAACCCATGACAATCACAAAGAATGTAACCGGGCGAAGAAACGGTAAGGTGATGTGCCAAAACTTTTCCCAGGTTGTCGCACCATCAATTGCCGCCGCTTCGTATAAGCTTTCTGGAATATCTTGCAGTGCAGCAAGATAAATCACCATAAACAGAGGCGCAGTCGCCCAGACATTCATGATCATGATGCCTTTAAGGGCAACTTCAGGATCGCCAAGCCAGTTGTACGTCGGTAAGCTAAAGAAACTCAGAACGCTATTGAGTAAGCCATTGGAATTGTAAATCCACATGAAAATCAGCGTTAGTACGGCTGAAGATGTGACGGTAGGTAAGAAGAAAGCGACGCGAAACCAGCTTCTACCTCTGATTTTGGTGTTGAGAGTGAGGGCCAATCCCAGCGCGAGTAGAGTTTGAATCGGAACTACGATCGCAACATATTGAACCGTATTTTGCAAGGCGATCCAGACTCGCTCATCATCTTGCATCCGAACAAAGTTTTTCAATCCAGTGAAGCGGTAGCTAACGTCGCCTAAAAGATTCACTTTATGAAAGGCAAGCACGATCGCATACAACACAGGCAATGCCAGAAAGACGCCCAAGACAACGATCGTTGGGGTCATAAATAAATATCCAGAAAGGGCTTCTCGAACGTTGCGTCGATTAAAAAACTTGCTTTTCAGCATGACTAATTTGATAAATAAATTTCTCGATTGGCGGTGTCTTGGGCTTTCTGCATGGCATCTTTCAGAGGTTGTTGCCCTAACAATGCGCTGACAAACTGGTTGTCAAAACTCGTCATCACTGTGGGTAGCGTTTCGCCCGACTGCCAAATGGTGGCGTACTTTGCTCCGGCAGCAAGGGGAGCGTAAAGAGGATTGCGATCGTACCTCAGGGCTGCCGCGACCGATTTGCGAGACGGGAGCGCGAGTCCTTCGGTTGCCCAAGATTTCATCCCCTGTTTGCTGGTCAAAAATTCGATCAGTTTCCAAGCGGCATCTTTGTGTTTCGATTGGCGATTCATTCCGTATCCCACTGTGAATGCCATTGTGCCTTTTTTACCATTAATGGTTGGAACTTCTGCGGTGGCAAACTTCAGATCTGGAAAGGTGTCTTTTAAATACGGAATTGCCCACGCGCCTTCGATCGCCATGGCTACTTTGCCCTGTCCAAATGCTTCACTGTTAGAGTTTGCGCCAACATCTGAGGGCTGGGCAACGGTGCGATCTCGGCGATATTGGTCAATCACAAGCTGCAACCCTTTCACGCCGTTTGGACTGGCAAAACTGGCATAATTCTGCTGATCGACCAGAGTTCCACCAAAGGCTTTAATCATAAATAGCTGACGCGGTAGTTCGGGTGCGACGCCCATACCATAGCGATCGGGCTTGCCGTCTCGATTAGTATCAACCGTTAACCGCTTCGCAAATTGGGTTAACTCAGCCCACGTTTCCGGAGGCTGTTTAAGGTTTGCATTCTGAAACGCAGTCGTATTGTAGAAGAGTGCTAACGTCGAAAAATCTTTCGGAATGGCGTAGAGTTTTCCGTCTCGTTTGAAGGCATTGATCAGCGACGGTTCAAAATCTTTGATGTCGTAGTCTGGTTTAATGTAACCATCAAGCGGTTCTAAGACTCCGCTTTTCATTAAGGTTGGAGCCTCAAATGCTTCTAGATAAAATACATCTGGAGCAACTTCTCCAATTAAGCGAGTTCTGATCACATCCATATACTGGCTGTTGATCACTTCGCGTTTAACTTTAATGTTGGGATTTTTGATCTCAAACTCGTTGATAACCTTTGTTAAGAGTTTTGATTCGTTGGGATTACTTTGCCATCCACTTAATGTGATTTCGATCGGTGCATTTGTATCGCTAGAGTTTGAGCGACATGAGGAGACCAGTAAAAGCAAACCGAGACAAGTCAACCTTGCAACCTGTTTCTTCATAACAAAATTGAACTACGCCGTCAGAAGAGTAAATTCATCTTTCATAATGACTCTTGGGACTGCAACTGTGGTGGAGTGCTGACAAATGGTTATGGTTGTTCACAAATGGATCAAATTTTTGGGCGCGATCGCTCGAAGTTGGGTATTGATTTCGCTGAGTGATGCAACTTCGCCCTTACCCCCAACCCCTCTCTCACAGGGAGAGGGGAGCCAATTCAATTCTTGTTCCTTCTCCCACTGGGAAAAGGTGAGGACAACTCCTTTCAACGGAGCGCTCCACATTTGCTGTTTTCTTACCCTCTGTCTCAGTTTGCTCCTCATCGGCTGTCAACCCCAGCCCGCCTCTAACGTGACCCATCTGACGCTTTGGCAAGGCGTGAACCCGCCTCCAAACCGCGATGTGTTGCAAGCCTTAGTGAATAAATTCAATCAGCAGCATTCAGATATTCAAGTCGAGTCGCTATACGTGGGACAAGGCGATCAGCAAATTCCTAAGATTCTGGCGGCTGTTGTTGGCAATGCTGCCCCAAATCTGTTGTGGTATGCGCCGATGATTACTGGGCAACTGGTCGAACTTGACGCGCTGAAACCCTTAGACGAATGGTTAGCAGCATCACCACTCAAGTCAGAAGTTGATCCAGCTTTAGAAGAATCTACTCAATATCAAGGTCAAACATGGTCGGTTCCATTTGGGACAAATAATGTTGGAATTTATTATCGTCCAAGCTTATTCAAAGCCACAGGAATTGAAAAACTGCCGAAGGATTGGAGTGAGTTTCGGCAAGTTGCAAAACAGTTAACTCGTGACACAAACGGAGATGGACGACCTGATCAACACGGAATGCTGCTGCCGCTTGGAAAAGGAGAATGGACAGTGTTTATGTGGCTACCGTTTATGTGGAGCGGTGGCGGTGACTTGACACAGCAAAAAACAGTCCTCCAGTTTGGCAATTCGATCAATTCAGGATCGGTTGTGCAGACCGATATCAATATCGCCAATGCAGGCGCGATCGCAGCCCTGCAACTGTGGCAAAATCTCGTTCAAGATGGCTCTGCAATTCTCTCTCAGCCCGAACGTGGCTACGAGTTAGACAGCTTTCTGGCGGGCAAAGTCGCCATGCAGCTATCAGGGCCTTGGACGCTCGGACAACTGCAAGCAAGCAAGGCTGATTTTGGCGTTCTGCCGATTCCTAAAGGTGCGCAGCTAGGCACAGCAATGGGCGGTGAGAATTTGTTCATCTTCAAATCAACACCAGAGCAAGAACGCGCCGCGTTTACGTTTGCCGAGTATGTGATGAGTGAAGCCTTTCAGACGGAATGGGCGATCGGGACTGGGTATCTCCCGACTAACCTTAAATCACGAGAGAGTCAAGCCTACCGAGACTTTAGAGCGAAACAGCCAGCGGTAGATGTGTTTCTTAGCCAAGCGAAATATGGGCGATCGCGTCCAATTTTTCCGGGCTACAACCGGATTTCGGATAACTTAGGACGTGCGATCGAGGCAACGTTATTAAATCGAAAATCTCCGCAAGAAGCGCTGTCGGACTCTCAACAACGCCTCGATCTAATCTTTAAGTGACTACAGCCTAGAGGCACAAAGAGCGGCTCCGATCAGTCCAACTTGAGGATTTAACACCACATGAACAGGAACTCGCTCCATCAGTCCAGCCATCCGTCCTTTGTGAGTAAAGGCGTAGAGAAAACTACCTTCCTTAATCAACGAAAGATTTTTAGCCGCGATGCCCCCCGCGATATAAACGCCGCCATACGGCAACAGCTTCAGCGCTAGATTACCCGCCTCTGCGCCATAGGCTTCGACAAACATCTGCATCGTTTTGACGGACAAGCGATCGCTGCCTTCTAACGCAGCTTGAGAAATTGCCGCCGCTGGATCTGCGCTTTTCTCACTGCGCCCCGCTTGTGACTCCCACTCTCGAACCACATTCCCGACTTCAGGAGATTCTGTTGCGAAGTTGCGATCGCGTAAAAACTGATAGATCGCCACAATTCCTTGACCTGACACCACCCGTTCTACCGAAATCCGCTCAATATTATTTTTATCTAACAAATATCCCGCCAATTGGAACTCTAATTCTGTTTTGGGCGCAAAATCGGCGTGTCCCCCTTCGGAACTCAAGACCTGATAGGTTTCTCCCGTGTGAACCAGAAAACATTGACCTAATCCTGTACCCGCGCCAATCACAGCGATCGGGGCGTTTTTCTCGAGTTTGCCTACTTGCAGCGTGTGGATATCTAAATCGCTCAAGCCCAGCACGCCGTAGCCAATTGCCGCAAAGTCGTTGATTAATGCCACTTTTGGAATGGAAAGCTCCTCTGAAAACAGATCTGCGTCGATAGTCCAGGTGAGATTGGTGAGTTTCGATTTGTTGTTGAGAATGGGACCCGCGATCGCAAGGCAAGCTTTTTCGGGTGCAAACGGCTCTCCTAACTCTTGCTCAGCGGCTTTTAGAAAGGTTTTCACCATTGGCTCTAAGCCCAAAAACTCATGGCTCGAATAGCGCACCTCATATAGCGACTCTAGCGCCGCTTCCTGATTTGCGCTGTTCGCCGCTCTGACTAAGCGCAAAATGGTTTTTGTTCCACCAATATCACCAGCAAGTAGCAGCGTCATGACTTCAACACTCCGAGCAAATACAATACAACTAGAACTCAACCGCGCAGGCATGGATACCTCGATAGCTGATCTTAGACAAGATTACACACTCCAAGCACTCACCGAGAGTGAAATTGATCCTAATCCAGTGAAGCAATTTCAAATTTGGTTTGATCAGGCGATGCAGGCTGGCTTGCCAGAACCGAATGCAATGACCGTCGCAACTGCTAGTAGAGATGGCATTCCCTCAGCGCGAATTGTGCTGCTGAAAGGATTTGACGATCGCGGATTTGTGTTCTACACCAACTACAACAGCGACAAAGGCAAACAGCTTGTTGAGAATCCAAACGCTGCGATCGTGTTTCTCTGGAAAGAACTCGAACGCCAAGTCCGGATTGTGGGAACCGTCGAAAAAATTGCGTCAAAAGAGTCGGACGCTTACTTTCACAGTCGTCCCGTGGGCAGCCAGCTTGGGGCTTGGGCATCCGAGCAAAGTGACGTGATTCGCGATCGCGCCATTTTAGAGCAGCGATTAGAGCAACTTAAAACCCAATACGAACACAAAGAAATTCCCCGTCCGCCGCACTGGGGAGGCTTTCGAGTAAAGCCAACTGAGATCGAATTTTGGCAAGGACGATCGAACCGACTGCACGATCGACTACGCTATCGTTGCGATAAAGATCAGTGGATCATCGAACGCTTATCACCCTAATTTAGGCCAAATCTCTTGTTCCCTCTCTCTTGTCTCCTCTCCCTCAGAAAGTGGCTAGGGTGAGGGCACTACTATTAGATTTAGGATGAGGACACTACTATTACGAATTGCAAACTAGCTTGTCTAGCTTGTTACAATATTTTTCAACCCCTGACTTACCATTTCTATGACCACGCTCGATCTGGGTCTCTTCGCAATTAACATTGACGCAACCGAAATTGCGGGAGCCGGATTGTGGTCGCTGGCACTCTATTTGGGGTTTTCACCCGTCGGAGATTGGATCACTCATCAGTTGAGTCGCTGGTTCAATTACGCTGAGCGATCGCTCTACACGTCTGAGCAAGAATTTGAGCGAACTCGCCCTGCTAGAGAATCTCAAAATGCTTTCTACGCTTCGATTTTAAGCATTTTACCGTTTCTCGGTGTTGGCACACTCTGTAGCCTTGGCGTCGAGTTGAGCTTAGGCCAAAGTTGGGCCATCAGTGTTGGAATTGTTGCCTGTATTGGCTGTGGCATCTACGAGCTAGGACGCCGCGACGGGAGATCTTCAGAATGATTCCCTTCGAGCGTGCTGATCTCCTCTTGAACCATCTCTGCTAATTTCCTCGCGGCTCCTGGCGCTCCTCGTAGCCGCCGCAGGTCTTCCTGCATGGCTTTTAGCTTTTCTGGATGATCGAGATAATCGATCACTAACGCCGCTACATCTTTCGCTTGAAGCTTTCCCACGAGTTCGGGCACAATCATTTTTTTCGCCCAAATGTTGGGCCAAGCCAGTAATCCTAGCCGCTTCAACGCCAGCCCATTCACAATCTTGGCGAAACTGGAGCCAACCCCTGGCAAGTTCACCAGCAGTCCGGGCAACCCGTCCCACGATCGCATGGCGTCAAGTTGCTGCGTCGGCAGGAGAACAATCATCGGCACGGCGAGAGAGCCTAATTCTGCCGTGTTTGCGCCAACGGTCGTAAGGCAGAGAGAACATTGAGATAACACCTCATAGGCCGGGACTCGCTCTACTGGATTGACCTTAACCTCGATAGAAAGGCCATTTTGGGTTTCGAGATGGGCATGCCCTGTTTCAGATTGAATCAGCTTTAGAGAAATGTTGCCCATCAAAGGCACGACTGGGTTTTGGGACGGATCGCCATATTGAGCCAAGGTTGGCAAATCTAACGTTGGGGCAACGGGCACAATAAATTGCGCGTCGGGGCGTTGAGCGTGAATGCATTCTGCGATCGCGGCTAAAAAAGGAACGCCTTGAGCGAGCTTGGCGGGTTTAGAACCAGGAAGCAGACCAATGAGCGGAGTAGAAGAACTGGAAGTCTCTGATCGCGCGTAGGCTCCGACTTCTGCCATCAAATCACCCACAACAGTTAGCTTGCGGGCATACTGTTGGGGAGCGCGATCGACAATTTCAGAGCGCATCACCGCAAAGCGATCGATCCAGCGATGCCAGCGGGCTTCCCACTCGGCGTAAATCACGCTGCGATAGCCTAAGCGCTTGCCAATCACTACCGGAAAGAACTGGTCGCCGCCAAGGAAAATAACAACGCCGCGATCGCGCCACTCCCAATTTTCTGCCGTCTTGCCAAATAATAAAAAGGGAAAGAATTTATCGGCGGCTTGAACGCGATCGACTTCAGGATAACTTCTCGCGATGTCTGCTTCTTGACCACTTGCATTCGGACAGGGTGACAGGACGACAGAGATTCTGACGGCATCGCGCTCATTGCCCAATAGCGCCCGTAATTCCCGCACTACAGGCTTTACCCAAGTTGCTAGTTCACCAGGAGCATTGGAGAGAATTAGAATGTCAATCTCATGAGCCATAGGTAAGACGTAGAAGTGAACCAAAAGGCTGTGATCGCCCTACTAGACCATCACTAGACTATCAAGAGTATGAGACTGTCACACTGAACTCAGAGTTTCAAGACCCAGAGTTTCAAGACCCAGAGTTTCAAGACCCAGAGTTTCAAGCGAGTATACAGCCGATTGCCTGTCCTGCTCAGCGCGATCGGGTGAAATTCTCTCAGTCAGATATCAGGCTCGACATCGCTAACTCTAGCGCCTGCAATTGAGCTTGAGCTTTGTGTAACGACTCATGCCATTCTCGTTCAGGATCGCTATCAGCAACAATGCCTGCACCAACTTGCCCCCAAACTTTGGCAGCGGTGTGAGGGGTAGACTGGGCATAGAGCAGCGTTCTAATTAGAATATTGAGATCAAGATAGCCACGCCAATCTAAGTAGCCGCACGAGCCATAAAACAAATTGCGGCGGACGGGTTCCAGTTCCTCGATGATCTTCATACAGCGGACTTTTGGACACCCTGTAATCGTTCCACCCGGAAACAACGCCCGAATGAGATCGACGGCATTTACATCGGAGCGGAGTTTGCCTTTAACATTGCTGACTAAATGCATCACATGACTGTAGCGCTCGATCGCTAGCAGTTCATTGACAGCGACCGATCCCCATTCACACACCCGTCCTAAATCATTGCGTTCCAAATCAACCAGCATGATATGTTCGGCTCGTTCTTTGGTATTGCTGAGCAGTTCTGCGGCAAGCTGCTGATCTTGCTCTCGCGATCGCCCCCGCGATCGCGTGCCTGCAATTGGGCGAGTTTGCGCAATGCCATCTCTAGAATGAACCAATCGTTCGGGAGAACAGCTAATCATCGCGCCCCAAGGCGTCTTCCAATAACTCGCAAAGGGAGAAGGATTGATCTGTTGTAGCGATCGATAGATTGACCAACTCTCTGCCGTGGTTTCAACTTCAAATCGCAGCGACAAATTCGCCTGAAAAATGTCACCCGCTTCGATGTGTTGCTTCGCCTTGAGAACGATCGCTTCATGCTGAACTTGAGACAGTTGAAACTGGGGTGCTTGAGACAGCTGAAACTGGGGGATCAGCGAAGGAGCAGCCATAGAAACAATGCTCGAATTAGTTTCTAGCTGTTGCTCCATCTGATCGATTTGATCTGGAGTTGTTGCCGCTAACCAAAGGATCTGCTGTTCGTGATCTAAAACAGTAAAGCACTCTGGTTCATACCAATATGCGATCGGGAACGGCAACAGATCAGAATTCACATAAGGCAATCGCTCAATTTCCCAAGCGACATCGTAGCCAAGCCAGCCGAGCCAGCCTCCCGTAAACGGGAGCGACGCCGTTGCTTCAACGTGGCGTTCAGCATTTGAAGCAGCCTGCGATATTAGATGGTTTAGAAAGGGCAACACCTCCCCGATCGCAGGTGTCCACAGCTGAGGCTGACCATTGATGCACCGGGGCGAACCTGCACAAATCGAATACCGTCCTAACTGTGGATAATCGGGCGATGGAGGATAAGGACTTTCAAGTAGGGTTGCGATTGCTCCGCAAGCTTCCGAAGGAATCGCCTGATTCAAAAACAAAGCCGCAAACACCTGTGATCCAGTCCGATGATTGAGAGGGCGCGATCGCCAATGCCAAGCCGAAACGGAATGGGGTAGTGAAGGAGTATTCATTCCGATCATCCGCTGCCAATCTGCCCGAAACCCACTCTCGCGGCCCACAGTACGCCCAATACGCCCAGCGCTACCCAGTCATAGCGACCAATCTTGAGATCGTGCCACGGAACCCGGTGGCGGTTTGGGCTGGTAAACCCGCGTACCTTCATCGCGCTCGCAATTTGTTCGGCTCGCAGGAGAAGATTTTCGAGCAACCGCTCAGCCACTAACATCCAGATTTGCGCCGATCGCCGCAATCCTAGTTTGCGCCAGTTAATGGCACGAGTTTGAATGGAGCGCACCAGGTTCTGAAACTCTTCCAGGACAAGCGGAATGAAGCGCAAAGACAAGGTTAACGTCAGTGCAATTTCAGTGACTGGAACATTAAATTGTCGCAACGGACTCATCAAATCTTCCAATCCTGCGGTCACTTCTTCGGGCGCAGTGGTCAGCAGATACAACGTCGTACTGTAGATCAGCGTAAACAAGAGCGTACTAATGCGAATGGCGAGATCGAGCGATCGCCGCGACACTTTCAATAGTCCCCGCTGAAATACGATGTAACTATAGCCCGTCGGCTGGGGCAAGTCAGGGCGTTTGAGCTTCGCCACGGCTGCTTGCCGATCTGGATCAGGCTTTTGCCCAAAGTTTAAGGGATTGTACCAGGCAGGACTCGGCGTTGAGGGTAGAGGCGTACTGGCTTGCTGAGTGAAAGCCAATTCGTTTGGGGGTAAACGGGGCTGGGAATCTACTCCTAAACCATCCGGAGCGATCGCAACCAAGGCAAACACATAAACTGCTAAAAACAACAGCCAGCCCATCTGCTGACGCCAGATTCGCAGTGGAATGCGAGCCGCCACAGTCAGCAAAATCAGCACCGCCACCAAGATCAGCCGCCAAGTTGCTGTTGCCAGCAAGGGAGCCGCTAAAAAGCTCATCAGCCAAGCCAACTTGACTCGCGGATCGAGGCGGTGAAGCCAAGTCACCGGGTTTTCGAGATACAGACCGAGGGGCAGCGATCGTAGTAAATCCATTAGAGAAGGGATGAGGGATGAGGGATGAGGGATGAGGGTAGGTCATCGTTGCCGTGAGGCGTCCTTCCTCGCGGAGCAGGTCGAAGGTTCCCTCATCCCTTATTTAACCTTGGTCGCCCGATTTACCGAACTGTTCCGCTCAAAGTCGCGGAGTTTCTTACCTCGCCACATCAGGCGAATCGGAGTGCCCTCAAACCCTAATGCTTTACGAAACTGACGTTCCATATAGCGGCGGTAGTTGTCGCCAAATAGTTTTGGATCGTTAACAAACAGCGCGATCGCGGGTGGCCCAGAACTGACTTGCGTTCCGTAGTAAATCTTGCCTTGACGACCTTGGCGGGTGGTCGGAGGCGAGTACCATTTTGTGGCTTCCTCAATGACTTCATTGATCACAGAGGTAGAAACGCGCCGCTTATGCTGTTCAGCCGCCGTGTTGATTAAGTCAAAGATTTTTTCAACGCGCTGTCCGGTGTGGGCGCTGATGAAAATGATGTTCGACCATTCTACAAAGTACAGCCGACTCCGCAAGGTTTGCTCGAATTCGTAGATCGTGTGGGAATCTTTTTCGACAGCATCCCATTTGTTAACGACGACAACACAGGCGCGTCCATCATCGGCAATGCGTCCGGTCAGCTTTTGGTCTTGCTCGGTAACGCCATCGAGCGCATCAATCACCAGCAGCACGACATCCGACCGCTCGATCGCTCGGAAGGCTCGGTTAACGCCGAAGAATTCGGGGCCGTATTCAACGTTCTTTTTCTTGCGAATTCCAGCAGTATCGATCAACCGATAGGTTTTGCCCGCCCGCTCGACCAGCATATCGATCGCGTCTCGCGTTGTGCCAGAAATTGGACTGACGATCGAGCGCTCTTCACCCACAAAAGCATTCAGCAAGCTAGATTTGCCGACGTTTGGGCGACCCGCGATCGCGACTCGAATTTCTGAATCTTCTTCTAGCTCGTCGTATGTGGGTAAATATTCTACTAACGCATCGAGCAAATCTCCGGTTCCATTGCCATGAATGCCCGATACGGCATACGGCTGACCGAGTCCTAGCGACCAAAATTCAGCCGCTTGAGCCATACCTTGATCGACCGATTCGCATTTGTTGACCGCCAACAGCACGGGAACAGACTGTTCTCGCAGCCATTGAGCGATCTCTTCGTCTGCGCCGTTTAGCCCTTGCTGACCGTCAACGACGAAAATGGCGGCTTTAGACTCCGACAAGGCTAACATCGCCTGTTGACGAATCAGCGGCAAAAATTCGGTATCATCGCCAAACACGAGTCCGCCTGTGTCGACGACGAGAAACTCGCGATCGCGCCAAAAGGCTTTTTTGTAGAGGCGATCGCGGGTGACGCCCGGTTCGTCATACACGATCGCGTCCTGCACTTGTGACAAGCGATTCATGAGGGTCGATTTTCCCACATTGGGACGACCAATGATGGCAACGATCGGTAAAGCCATAAATTTGAGAAGGAATGAAGAAAATAAGCAATGCGCGTTTTGTCGCATCCTGCTTTTAGCAGAGTCTCATTGTAGCGAGTTTGGCTCTCTATCTGTTGACAATTATTTTTAAGCAGCAACTTCTGACGATGCACAACTCGCAGATCTTGATGCACAACCCGTGGATCTTAATTCTGCGATCGCAATTCCGTGTTTCACGCACCCGGATCTTAATTCACAACCCGTGGATCTTAATTCTGCGATCGCAATTCCGTGTTTTACGCATTGAGATCTTAATTCACAACTCGTGGATCTTAGTTCTGCGATCTCGTTTGGGTTTCGTTCCGCGGATTTCAGGTGTAAGCTTGACCATCAGCAATATTAGGTCGCGAATTTACAATTCCTTCATGCTGCAGATAGGCAACTAGCTCCACGCCTGTTTTAGACAATGCAGCAATTTCTGATGATGTGTAACGACCCAAATCAGCGGCAGCAGAAGGCTTTGAACGCGCTATCAGCAGCTTATGGCTGTCCGCTGCGTTTGACTGGTTATGCAGCCGCTTACTGAAAATTAGGATAATTTCGGATGCCTCCAAACATCGCTTCTAGCTCCTCAACAGTTGCAAGGATTGCCTCTACCTCTCCATCTGCAACCAACTCTTTAATTTTCTTGAGGCGTTCTAACACACCTATTTTCCCGTCTGCAAGCAGTTCACTAAATTGATACCAATTGTAAAGGTGATACAACAAGTGGTACGTAACACTAAGATCAAGTTTACGGTCGGGTTCACATAGAAATAGCTCTAAGTCAACCAACCAGTCAATTGCGGCTCCGATCCCATCAACATAGAGATGAAAAACAGCCGTTTCTAGCATCTCCTCTGGTGCATTAAGGTAAGCTTGGCGGAGTGCCTGCTTTGCCTCGTTACGCAGGTTGCCTCGTTGCAACAAAGTTTGTACGATTTCCCAACGTTGTTCTCGGCTCAATGGTTCTGGCATATTCGCATCGTTTGATCGTTGCATCTTGGCTCATCCAGCAAAGTTCACAACGTCACTAGTTTGTCTTAATTACGCTTGCGTGATCAACAATCTTCAACCAGCCTAATTGCAAGCCATCAACCTTTCTGACTCCAGCCTAAGGATTAGCTGCATAACTATTATTTAGCAGGGCAGTTTTGCAAAGCAAGTCTTGAGTGTGAAAGAAACTGAAGAATCGTCACCTGATGACGTGCGTGGCAGAGTCTAATGATAGGCTCGAATCGTTCAGACAATCAAAACCGCCTCAGTCTTGGTGCTGTTTAGCCCGTTAATTTAGCCTGGTTCCGATGATGCATGGTTGAACTATTGGTGGCGAACCCTCGACCCCGTTTAGCAGACTAGATACCCCTAGAACATCATCGGGTCTGAACTCTTTTGTCGTTGTTACAGGAGTGATGCGATGAAGTCCACGAATTCAGCCTCGAGCGAACGCGCTCGGAAATCTGCTCGTGCTGTGAAGAGTGCGAAGCCTGATAGCCTTGAGCAGATCAACCTGAATGCAGCAGGCTTAGACGTGGGGGCAACCGAGATTTATACCTGTGTTCCCCAAGGACGAGATGAACACTCGGTGCGCGTGTTTGCCACGTTTACCGCTGATTTGCAACAGTTGACGGATTGGTTGGCGAACTGTGGAATCACCACGGTGGCAATGGAATCAACCGGCGTGTACTGGATTCCCATTTTTCAAATTCTCGAAGCGCGAGGGTTTGACGTCGTGTTGGTCAATGCTCATCAGGTGAAGAATGTGCCCGGACGGAAAACGGATGTGCTCGATTGTCAGTGGATTCAGCAACTGCACACGTTTGGACTCTTGCAGGCATCGTTTCGTCCCGAAAACTCGATCTGCGTCTTACGCTCGTTTGTCCGACAGCGTGAAATGTTGTTGCACTATCGGGCGAGTCACATCCAGCATATCCAAAAGGCCTTAGAGCAGATGAATCTAAAGCTGAACAATGTTTTGAGCGATGTCACGGGGGTGACCGGCCTCCGGATTATTCGAGACATCATTGCGGGCGTACGCGACCCGGAGCAGTTAGCCAAGCACCGGGACTGGCGCTGCGGCAAATCTCAAGCAGAAATTGCAAAATCGCTTTGCGGCGATTATCGAGTCGAGCATGTGTTTGCCCTGCAACAGGCAGTCGAGTTGTATGACGTCTATACCGAGAAATTACAAGCCTGCGATCTCCAGATTGAACAGCACTTTGCCACGTTTAGCCCGCAGGTAGACCTGAACGAGCAGCCTTTACCTCCACCAAAGCGCCGCCCTTGTAGCCCTCAAAAGAATCAGCCAAAGGGCGATCTTCGCAGAGTGCTTTACCAGTTGGCCGGGGTCGATTTGACGCAGGTGGACGGGCTAGATGTCTTGAGTGTGCAAGTCATCTTGTCGGAGATTGGCACCGATATGAGTAAGTGGAAAACCGTCAAACACTTTACCTCCTGGTTGGGCTTGTGTCCGCATAATGACAAAACGGGCGGCAAGATTAAGCGAGTGCGCACGAGGAAAACCGACAACCGAGCGAATCTTGCCTTCCGACTCGCGGCAGCTACGCTGCACCATAGCAAAAGCGCACTAGGCAACTTCTACCGCCGTATGCGCTCTAAACTCGGAGCACCCAAGGCAGTGGTTGCAACTGCACATCGACTTGCACGCATTGTTTATCACATGCTGAAGTATCGTGTTGCCTTTACGGCTGTCCCTCCCGAACAGGAGAATGTGCAGTATCGGCAACGGGCCTTGAAGCAACTCCAGCGCAAAGCCCAACAACTTGGGGCAACGCTTGTGCTTGAGCGGACTGCAACCGCGACTACCTCTCCAACTGAAGCAACGTCTGAAGGTTAGTTTCTTAGCAGACTGACAGTTTCCGTCTAATTGCCCACGTCTGGATTTTAGACCGAAATCTGTCTTTTTAAGATCCTAACCCAGGGATTTAGGCTGCACAGTGTCGAGATAACACTCCGACTTAAGTGAATTAGAGGGGCACTTTCCACTTAATCCTGGGATGAGGAACATTAGATCGACTTTCATTCCGCATATTACCTCTCGACAGAATGGACAGGCGGACAGCTTCCCCGTTTCACCTCAGTTAAGGGGTCGGCGGAAACGTTGTACATGTAGTCAACTTGAGGAGTTAGGAGGAAAGTGTCGTAAGGGTTAGCCGACTAAAACTTATCGGATAGAGCAGGGATACAGCGATCGCAGAGCAACGGATGCTCAGCCGATTCGCCGACATGGATGGAATAGTTCCAGCAGCGATCGCACTTCTCGCCATCTGCATCGACGACGCCAATGCCTAATGCTTCCGTTCGCACCGCATACTTCACGCCCTCAAGCTGATCCGCCGAGTCAAGTAGTTCCACTTGCGATGTCAGGAAGAGATATCGCAACTCATCAACTCGATTCCCGCTCAAACTGTCTGCCGGATTAAAGGCTTGCAGTTTTTGCCGCAGACCAGAATCTGCCACAAATAGCAGCAGTTTGGCTTCCAGCGAAGACCCAATCGCTTTCTCGGTTCGGGCTTGCTCTAGCACTCGGTTGACTTCGGCGCGGATTTGTCTCAGCTTCTCCCACTGGGCTTTGAGTTTGGGCTGTTTCCACTGTTCATCCAGCGTTACCCATCCTGCTTCAAACACCGATTTGTGAGGCGTGGAGTAGGGCAAATATTGCCAGATGTCTTCTGCCATGTGAGACAAGACGGGCGCGATCGCTTTTGCCAAATTTTCTAGCGCGATCGCTAACACCGTCTGACAACTGCGACGCCGAAGCGCCTCCTCAGAACTGATGTAGAGCCGATCTTTGGCGATGTCTAGATAGAAATTCGACAGATCAACCGCACAGAAGTTTTGGATCGTTTGGAAGAATCGGAAGAATTGGAAACTTTCAAACGAGTCTTGAACTTCCTCGAATACTTCTGTGATGCGGTGCAGCATGTAGCGATCGAGTTCCGGCAATTGCTCATACGCCACCGCGTGTTTTGCTGGATCGAAGTCATGCAAATTGCCGATCAAGAAGCGGGCTGTGTTGCGGATCTTCCGGTAGACATCCGACATCTGTTTGAGGATGTTCTTGCCGAGGGGCACGTCATTCGAGTAATCGACCGACGACACCCACAAGCGCAGAATGTCAGCCCCGTAAGGTGGTTCTTCTTTCTGATTTTTACCGCCTTCAATCACGGTATACGGATCGACCACGTTACCGATCGATTTGCTCATCTTGCGTCCCTGTTCGTCTAGCACGAATCCGTGGGTCAGAACGGTTTTGTACGGAGCCTGATTGTTGACCGCAACACTGGTGAGCAGACTTGATTGAAACCAGCCCCGGTGCTGATCGGAGCCTTCCAAGTACATATCGGCGGCATAACGTAGCTGTGGACGTTGCTTTAAGACAGCCGCCCACGAAGAACCAGAGTCAAACCAAACATCCATCGTGTCGGTGCCTTTGCGGTACTTCCGTCCGTGATATTTGGCAGGCAACAGGTCTTCGACCGCAAGTTCCCACCAGGCATCGGAGCCTTTTTCGGCAACGATCGCTTGAACATGCGCGATCGTTTCTTCGTTTAATAACGGCTCATTGGTTTCCTCGTCGTAAAATACGGGGATCGGTACGCCCCAACTGCGCTGACGAGAGATACACCAGTCGGATCGCTCCGCAACCATCGGGGTGATGCGGTTTTCGCCCTGCTCAGGAATCCATTTGACCGATGCGATCGCTTTAAGCGCGTCGTCTCGAAAGCCTTCGACCGAGGCGAACCACTGTTCTGTCGCCCGGAAGATCGTCGGCTTCTTGGTGCGCCAGTCGTAGGGGTATTTGTGAACGTAGGGTTCTTCTTTTAGTAGCGAACCTGTGGCAGCGATCGCGTCGATCACGGCAGTATTGCCATCACCTAAGACATTTAGACCTTGGAACTGACCCGCTTCTTCGGTGAAGTTGCCGTTATCATCCACAGGCGCGAGGATCGGTAAACCATAGCGCTGTCCGACTTGATAATCTTCCTGTCCGTGACCGGGAGCGGTGTGAACTAAGCCTGTACCCGATTCGGTTGTGACGTAATCGCCGCCGATTACAATCTCACTTGTGCGATCGTAGAGGGGATGTTTGTAAGTGCAATGCTCAAGCAACCGTCCCATCATTGTGGCTTTCACGTCCAATGTGGTTCCGAAGGTTTCGGCTAAGCGATCGACGAGATCTTTCGCCACGATCAGGTACTTAAACCGTCCAGGCGCATTCTCCCCGACTTCAACCACGGCATACACTAGGTCAGGATTCACGCTCACGGCAAGATTAGCGGGCAGCGTCCAAGGAGTCGTCGTCCAGATAGCAACGCCCAACTCTCCTAAAAAGGGATCAAGCGCTGTCATCAGATCGTTAGACAGACTTTTAACTTCAAACGCGGCAAACAGACTGCGAGAGGTGTGACCTTCGGGATATTCAAGCTCTGCTTCTGCCAGCGCCGTCTTAGAACTCGGGCTCCAATGGACAGGTTTTAAGCCACGGTAGATATATTTTTTCAGAACCATCTGCCCAAATACACCAATTTGCGCGGCTTCGTATTCGGGCTTGAGGGTGAGATAGGGATGTTGCCAATCTCCCCAAACTCCGTAGCGTTTGAAGCTCTGTAGCTGCTGTTCGACGGCAGCCAAGGCATATTCTTTTGCCTTTTGCCGCAAGCCGAGCGGGGTTAACTGCCTACGTTCTTCGGGTTTGAGGGTTTGCAGCACCTTCAGTTCGATCGGCAAACCATGACAATCCCAGCCAGCGACGTAGCGAACTTTGCGTCCCTGCAACAGTTGGTATTTGTTGATGATGTCTTTGAGGATTTTGTTCAGTGCGTGCCCGATGTGCAGCGCTCCGTTGGCGTAGGGAGGGCCGTCATGCAAAATAAACAGGTCGCCAGGATTGTTCTGAGACAACTTTTCGTAAATTTCTTGCTCTGCCCAAAACTGTTGTAGCTCTGGTTCGCGTTTGACCGCATTGGCTCGCATATCAAACTTGGTTTTCGGCAGATTAACGGTGTCTTTGTACGATCCTGGTTCTGTCGGAGACATATCAATAAGGGATGAGGGATGAAGTAGGAGGGAGGGCAATGCCCCGCTTCGCGAGGAGGGATGAGAGAATTGCCCTCTTTCGGGTTTGGAAATCTCTTGGTCTATTTTGGCAGTAAATCAAGAACGGATGCGGCAGAATTTTTGATTCCACTGCATCCGTTGATCGTCTGATTGATAGTTTACTTCAAGAAAGGTTGGGGCGTTCCTGCTAGGAATTTTCAGGCGAGTCTTCTGTAGCTGGAGGATCGGCAGGAAGATGTTTCTCAGCGGCGTCTTCTACAGCAGCCTCCACTAAATCGGGACTGGGAGGATGAGGAGGAACAGGTTCCTCGGCACGAGTTGCTTCGTAGTCCATTTCTTCTTGCACAATCTCGTCAGATGGCATATCAGAATCGGATGTGCCGGGTTGATTGACGGGTACTGTTTTAGCTTCGACAGCTTTCTCGCTTGCGATCGCGTCTGCTTTATAGTCACCTGTTATACCTGCGTCTGGTGTGACGGTCGGAGTTTCTTCTTCCCGAAACTCTTTGCGGACATAGACTTCTTTATTTTTCGGAGGCTTTTTGAATAAACCGCCGATCGTTTGACCGATGCCTGCGATCGTACCCCCGATATCAGTCTTGGATGCTGTCTGCGGCGTCTCGGTTGCGGTCGCTTCAGCGTTTGCTTCAACCGTCGGAGCGGGATTGCCAAAATCTTCTCGCGTCAGCGGCTTGTAAGACTCAGCCGTTGCCGTTCCTGGAGTGGATGCTGCTTCTGATTTGCTGCCGACCATTGTTTGAACTTGGTTGGCAAGACCCGAAACCTGCTGTTTCATCTGCCCAAGAATCCGATTCCGGTTCTCAGGTTGAAGCGCTTCACCGACTTTAGACTTTAATTCTTCTGTACTGGGCGTGTGTCCTAGGCGGGCGTCTAGCGTTTGCCAAGCGAACCAGCCAATCAGCGAAGTGCTTGCTATCTGTCCGAGCAGCACGCCGCCCGTGATGCGATCGCCGCACACCAACAGCACTAGCGCATAAAACAGTCCAACCCCGCTCCAAATCAAATCATTTTTGCGGTAGACCTCTGGATAAAGAAAGCCCGACAGATACAGTGCAAGGCTGCCCAGCCCGACCAATAAAGCTAAAAGAAATGTCAGCATAGCGCTGCTCCCTAACTGTGACCGAATTGCTTTCTTAACTCTACCGCTTGGGCTGCACTTGAGAGGTATGGTTTCCTCGATTCGGTCAATTCGGTTAAGTTGTGTATCACCCAATCCGGGTCAGGTTGAGCGCAAAGCCTGGTAATTCGGGGTCGCAGCTTACTGTTTCGGGATCGTTCAGTAGTTCGGGAGAACGATCCGGTCGATAAAGGTGAACGGTGCGATTTTTGCGATCGATTAACAATCCCAGTCGCACACCGTTATCGATATATTCCTGCATTTTGGCTTGTAGGCTGGCAAGAGTATCACTTGAAGAACGAAGCTCGACCACAAAATCAGGACAGATGGGGGCAAAAGATGCTTTTTGCTGCTCAGCTAAGGCATTCCACCGCTCTAACGTCATCCAAGCGGCATCAGGTGATCGAACCGCTCGATTGGGAAGCGTAAAGCCTGCGCTAGAGTAAATCCTATGCCTGTCCCTGATTGATCAGTCCATTCTCCTAGCTGAACGGCAAGCATACAGTTACGATTGCCCACCTCAGAAAAAGCAGGAGGCATGATAATCACATCACCCGTTGCACAGCGTTCAATTCGTAAATCACGATTTGCTAAACAGAAGGCATAAAATTGCTCGTCGTTCATCTGCATGGCTGAAGGCAACTGAACGGCAAGAGGAATGCTGGCAGCTTGAATCAGCAAGGTTGTCATTTTGGCTCATCCACAAGCTGAACTGGTTTTATTTTAGTGGAGCGGTGTTGAATCGCTGGAAGTTAAGGAACGGTTGATGGGCAGTTGCACTGAATAGTCGCTTCCGCTTGAATGAGGACATCTGCTCTAGCAATATAGTTTTATGTCTCACTACCAACAAATTCTCAAAATTTCTACAACGGGTAAATCGCTTCAGAAAGTCACCTCACAAGTTCAAGCGATCGTGGCTCAATCCGGCATTCAAACCGGAATCTGTCATCTATTTCTGCGTCATACGTCTGCAAGTTTAATCATTCAAGAGAATGCCGACCCGGATGTGTTGCGAGATCTGGAAAACTTTTTTTCAAAACTGGTTCCCGAATGGGAGAACTACATTCACAGCACCGAAGGCGCGGATGATATGCCCGCTCACATTCGATCGGTGCTAACGCATACCTCTGAACAAATTCCGATCGCGCAAGGGCGGTTAGTGTTGGGCACTTGGCAAGGGATATATGTGTGGGAGCATCGGCAACAGCGCCACAACCGAGAACTATTTGTGCATGTTATGGGAGAACGGGTAATGTCTCAGACATGTTGTTTGGGTCTAAATGACTAGTCCAAAGGCGATT